>CALZFJ010000096.1 GCA_945645715.1 uncultured Prevotellaceae bacterium
TTTTTGTGATGTGCCGGGCTAAGCCCGGAGTATAGTTCCTTAACAATCTTTTTATACCCAGATTATAACCATTAAATACCTAAACCTATTTACTAATCATTAAACCTTTTATCATCGTTATGTTGTTGCCTGAAATATATAATTGATAGATTGTGTCAATTTTCAGCCACCGAGCGCATCCATTCGCTCTCACTTGGCACTTCCTCGGCAATCTCGGTGTGTACCTCGGTGCCATATTCCTCATCGTGCTGCGACTTGTCGAGACCGATGCGCTCACTCTTTGCCGATACTCTCATGCGCACCATCTTGTTGGTGAGCCAATAGAGGGCATAGCTCATGATGAATGTGTAGCCAAACACTATCGCCACGGCGAGCAGGTGATTAAGGAAGAACTCCAAGTGGCTAACCTCGGCTCCTTCGGCTTGCGGATAGAAGTAGCTATAGGTGAACACTCCTGTGAGCACAGTGCCCACAATTCCTCCAAGTCCGTGAGTGGGGAATACGTCGAGAGCATCATCGAAGAGGTGCGTCTTTGCCTTATAGGTCACTGCCATGTTGCAAATGAGGGTGGTGACAAAAGAGATGAAGATGCTCTGTCCCACAGTCACCCAGCCGGCACTCGGAGTGATTGCCACAAGTCCTACCACTGCTCCGATGGCAGCGCCCATTGCCGACGGGCGGCGTCCCAGCACGCAGTCGAGGAACACCCATGTTGCCATGGCTGTTGCGGCGGCTGTGTTGGTGTTGAGGAATGCCGAGATTGCCACGCCATCGGCTGCAAGCGACGATCCTCCATTAAAACCAAACCAACCAAGCCACAACAATGCTGCTCCAAGCAGCACAAATGGGATATTTGCAGCCTTGCCCTCTTCGCTCTTGCGCTTTCCAAGGAAGATGGCTCCGGCGAGAGCGGCAACGCCCGATGCTGCATGCACCACGATTCCTCCGGCAAAATCATGCACGTGCATCTGTGCGAAGATTCCCTCGGGGTGCCACGTCCAGTGCGCAAGCGGACAATACACAAATATCACCCATAGCATCATAAAGATTAGATAGCCGGAGAATTTCACTCGTTCGGCAAACGAACCCGTGATAAGCGACGGGGTGATAATGGCAAATTTCATCTGAAACAGCGCAAACAACGCCAGCGGAATTGTGGTCACGCCCAAGTCGATTTGCGACAATGGCGACGTGCCGGGCGCTCCCATATTCTCGCATCCCACATGATTAAGCATAAAGAAATCGGCAGGGTTGCCTATCAATCCGCCTATATCGTTGCCAAACGATAATCCAAAACCAAATACAATCCATATCACACTCACCACACCCATCACTATGAAGCTTTGCAGCATAGTGCTGATTACATTCTTGGCGCGTACCATTCCTCCATAGAAGAACGCCAGTCCGGGCGTCATCATCAGCACAAATATAGTGGCTGTTATCATCCATGCTATATTGGCATAGTCTTGTGCCGCCAAATTATCGGGCAATGTGAAATTTCCCTCTTGTCCCGTCAGCCCCACGCCAAGCAATGAAATCAACGTAACTAAGCTGAACAAAATTAACCATCTCTTTTTCATCGTCTTTTCTTTCATTTTATTCTAAATTTCCTTTTTATGCCGTAAGCGAGTCAGATTGACCGCAAAACGAACGATTAAATAACCTTTTGCAATCTTTTTCGCTGCAAAAGTATCTATTTGCTTTGAATTATGCAAATATTTTGGCAAATATTTTTCAGAGAGATGATTTAGGCGGCAATTTTCCACATTTATAAAGGGAATTGCCGCCTAAATGAAAGTATACGCACTATGCTATTGTCACTTGAGCTTCGAGAGGGTGCTGAGAATGGTGTGCCATAAGCCTATGGTGTAGCCCTCGGAGGCAAACACCACGCGGTTGAAAGTGTCGGCAATCAGCACCACAGGGCGGTCGGTGCCGAATGTCTCCATTTCGGCTGCAATTGCGCCGTTCACGTCGGTGCCAAGCACCACATTCCCGGGCATTGCAGGATAGTCGGCAGCCTTGAACCGGGCAGCCTCATCGGAATCGGCAAAGAGCAGCAGCACCTTCACTCCACACTGTTCAATCTCTGAAAGCAGCGGAGCCATATCGTTCAGGATATGTGCCGTAGGCTCATGGTTAGGCTTGACGAGGGCAATCACATAGTAGCCACGACCGGTGGTTGAAAGAATCGACTTCACCGTGCCGCCGGCAAGGTCGAGGTAGCGGTTTTCGCTGTTGAAGCTGCCTATTACCTGCACCATCGATGTGTCTTGCCGCATCACGAGCGTTTCGCGATGAGTGGCGTTCTCTCCCACTCTGAAAATGCTCGCCCGGGCAAGCACGGTGCCATCGGCAATGCGCTGACCGCTCACAAGCATCTTCTGCCCGGCATCGGTAGCTGTCCCGGCCTTGAAGTCGTGACTCCATGTGGCATCATCGGCATAGTTGAGGAGCGAGGGCAAGCCGCCTGTGATGTCGCTTAGGGTGAAGTGATAGTAGTAGCCGGGATCGTCGAGGCGACCGGTCTTCGTGTAGTCGAGAACGAGAGTGCCCTGTGCCACCTTCCGATCGTTTTTTGCAGCACCTTTGCTGTTGGCTTCACCGAAGTCGATAGCCACATCGCTGCCATCAGGAGCAATGTAATGCGGACGCAGGTTCACCGGGTCGAGCCACGCCTGCACACCGAAGCTGCGGAGCGACGCTACGGCAAAAATATCGCGCGAACGAGGGTAGATATCCTTGCGGTGGCGATAGACGCTCTCGGGCGAGATATGCACCATCTTGGTGCCTTCGGGCTGTGCAGTGGCGATGTGCGTGGCAATCCACCGCACCCATTCATCGGGGTGTGCAGCATAGCGAGCACGCTGTTTCTTCGAGATTCTGCGAGCAAAGAAGGAGCGATAGGGCGTAAGTGTCTCGTTGAAGATGCGTGGCGACATCACGCGCTGCACATAGGCAGTGGTATCTACTCCGGCGGGAATGTGCCCGGTGTAGCTGTCGGCTAGGATTTCGGGAGTGATATCGCGCAAATCCTTTTCGCTTAGCGATAGCAGATAGAGTGCCGCAAGCCGCTTGTTGCGGGCATGGCTGAGGAAATCGCGAATCACGCGGTGATTTCCATAGGCATTGGCAAGGAGCATTGAGGCATCATCGCCAAGCCCCATTGAAGCTGCAAAGCGGCGCAATTCTTCCTTACTTGGGAAAGTGCCGGTGTAGGCTCCTCGAATTGAGTCTTCGGCAGCAAAGCGGAACTTGCAGATTTCGGATTGCGTGGCTGTGGCAGTGGGAAGGTTTGCGCTCTGCCCGGGTGGAGTGAGATTGAATTCTATCACTCCTTCGTAGCTCGAATCCTTGTCGAGCACCACATCGAGGGTGCCGCTGCTACCCACGGTGTATTTCGCGAAACCGAAATGAGAGCCGTTGGTAGCCCACACCACAAGGTCGCCGAGTCCGGCGGTGAGAGTGGCAAATCCGGCTTCATCGGCAGTCTTTGTGGCTATCGGATAGAACTCGGCATAGTTGTAGAGGCAGAAGCGCACGGTAGCACCCTTCACAGCGCGTCCTACGGCATCGACGATACGCACACGGGCTGTATCGACAGGGGCATAGTTGGCTGTGACATTGATGCAGGCATTGATGCGGTTGCGCGATAGCACCTCCTCCGGACCGTAGTAGCTGCCGAGGGTGTTGGTGTTCATGAGCATTCCACGCGAAGCAGGAGCGTTAAACCAAGCCAAGTCGAGTAGAGGCTCAGGCTCACACGCGCCGAGGAAGTGCCAGCAGCCATCAACCCACACTTCCACCCAGGAGTGGTTGTCGTCGGTGTGCGCCCAGCGAGGGGTGTAGATCTGCCGGGCAGGAATCCCCACCGAGCGCATTGCAGCCACTGCAAGCGTCGATTCCTCACCGCAGCGTCCGAATCCGGTCTTCACCGTGGCAAGCGGAGGCGATGTGCGCGAGTCGCTGGGGCGATAGGTGGCTTTCTCGTGCAGCCAGTGGTTCACCTCGAGCGCGGCATCGGTCATGGAGAGATGGCGAACGCGTGGCGCAAGCTCGCGATAGAACACCTGTCGGGCACTGTCGAGGTGCTCATTGTTCACACGCACAGGCAACACAAAGTGGCAAAATTCGCGTTCTGGCACAAGTTTGCCCCACGGCATCTCGGCGCGAGCCTTCAGAGCCGACTCGATGTTGGCGGCATAGAAGTCGCGCGGATAATCGAGGCTATCGGCAAGCGTCATCGTACCATAGAGAAAATCGAGATATTCTTTCACCACCTTGCTGTGGGCATTTGTCACCGGGCAAGAAGCCTTAGGTGCAGCCGCAAAGAGCGAGAAAATTGCTGATGCAGCCACACAGGCTGCGATAGAGCGTAGAGTCATATTTTTTCTGTTGTAATGACGCAATTTATGCGTCGGTGATGTTATAGTCAAGTTTGGTTCATTTCAGAGAAGCAACGATGGCACGTACCTCAGCCAAATCGGTGGTGAGGCGAGTGTCGCTGTCGCTGCTGCCCATAGCCACCTCAGTGCGCGAGAATGTCATTGTCGAAAGCTGCGGCTTGCGTGCCGAAGCATGCACCTCGTGGCAACCGCTGAGACGCACAATTTCGGCAGCATTGCCACTGTTCACGCCACTTGCTGCGAGAATGGTGATGCGTCCGGCGGCAGCAACGTTGAGACGTTGTAACATTGCAGCACCCTCAAGTGCAGTAGGAGAGAGGCCTGAAGTGAGAATGCGATGAAAGCCCATGGCAACGATGCTCTCAAGGCTGCCAAAGGCATCGGAAGTGCGATCGAAAGCACGGTGGAAAGTAAGGCTCAACCCGTGGTTTCGGGCGGCATTGGCAAGGCGCATGCAAGTGCGGGTGTCGATTGTTCCGTCGGGCAACAGTGCACCTACTACCACGCCATCAGCCCCACACCGAGCAGCCATTTCCACATCGGCAAGCATTATCTCCACCTCATCGGGAGTATATACAAAGTCGCCTTCGCGCGGACGAATCAGCACATGCTTTCTCACGCCCGGCACTGCCACAGCACGACGAATGAAGCCCTCAGAGGGTGTAAGACCGCCCACGGCAAGAGCCGAGCAAAGCTCCACCCTTGCAGCACCGCCTTGGGCAGCGGCAACGACCGACGCTATATCGCCGGCACAAATCTCAAGCAGTTTATCCATAAGCGCAGTGATTTTAATTGCAAATCTACAAAATTTATTCGAGTGCCATAGTGATACGCTCACAAATTTATCCGAAATTTGCGCAAATCGAGCGCAAAGTGCCCAAAATCCATTTTTAAGCACCTCGCCAAGACTCTCCCAATTCTATCCAACGCCCCTTCAGCCACCTCATTGCCAACAAAAAAACGGCAAAATTGCGAAAAATGCAACCCCAAAAGCTCAAAAAATGAGGAATATCCTTTGTGGGACAAAAAAATAGTATTAACTTTGCAGTCGCTAACGCGCTCGGGGTGTAGCACAGTTGGCTAGCGCGCCACGTTCGGGACGTGGAGGTCGGAAGTTCGAGTCTTCTCACCCCGACAACACAGGACAATCTTACAGACCAAATGGCCTGTAGGATTGTTTTTGTTTTTTTACAATTATCATTAAATTCCACAACAATGAAGTTGATTGAGCTAAATATCGGAAAAATTATCGAACTCTGCAAAAGATTCCATGTGACTAAATTGTGGGTTTTCGGGTCGATTATCACGCCAAGATTCAGGCAAGATAGCGATATTGACTTCTGTGTGGATTTTGATTGGGAACAGATTCCGCTGCAAGATTCAGCCAATAATTTCTTCGGATTCCAAGAGGCTTTAGAAAAGCTTTTGGGACGTAAAATCGACCTTACCGACGATAGTGCAGTGCGAAATCCCTATTTTCGTGAAGAGCTAAACCAAACCAGAGAACTGATTTATGGATAGAACCATCTACAAATACCTCGATGATATAAAGCATTCCATCATTGAAATCGAATCGTTTATATCGTCTTATCCTCGTAGATTCGATGTGTTCTGTGGGACTCCTATTCTGATTCGAGCTATTCAAATGAACATCGCAATCATTGGAGAAGCGATGAACCGACTGCTCAAGCTTCAACCCGACTTAGCCATATCCCATGCCCGAAAGATTGTAAACACTCGCAACTATGTGATCCATGGATATGACAGCCTAAGGAACGAAATCCTTTGGGCTATTGTTATCAACGACTTGCCCATTCTGCTGCAAGAAGTGGAGCAATTATTGTCTCAGCAAAACCCTAAAACAAAACAATAGAAGCAGACATTATGCTTTTGTCGCTGAATAGCTGCAAACAGCTCAACTTACTACTGAAAACGACGGGTATTATTGCGACAAATTGTTGTTTTTTTGGCGATAGGATATTAGGCAAAGCATAAAAAAGACGAGGAGATGCGGCATCGGGGGCTGCATCTCCACTCTTGCATGATGTGCTTTTTCATTGATTTGCGAGTAGCGTGTATAAAAAAACTAATGTTGCATGATTAAGGTTTCAAAATCCTAAAAGTGCCACTGCCGATAGCACTATCGCTATCACTGCCGCCGGCAAGACTATGATTGCTTTCATTTCCATATTGCATCGTCACTTAGCAGAACTTCCTATGCGGTTACGGGCATCCTTTCCGGCTCCGGTGCCTTTGTATTTGCTGCGTGCTGCATTGAAGCTGTAGCGCAGGGTGAAGATCACGCGGTTGTAGTCCATCACGTTGGACTGGTGTATGCTGTAGCTGCCATAGTAGATATAGACCGATTCATTGCCTTTGCGTGCCATGTCTTGCCATGCGAGACGCAGGGTGAGGGCATCGTTCTTGAGGAACGACTTCTGTACGGCAGTTTCGAGCGACCAGTAGTGGCGTGTCAGCTCCACGTTGCCATAGTGTGCCTTGCTGTGAAACTCCGAGTTGAGCTCAAGCTGCCAGCGGTGTGGCAGGCGGAATGTGTTATTGGCATTGAACACCCACATGGGCTTGCCAAATGAGCGGCTGCCATTGTCGAAGTCGAGGGTGAGCCATTGCTTAACCATTGCCACGGTCCACGAGGGCGAGTAGCAGCCCCAAGTGCGGCTTGCCACTGCATAGAGGTTGAGCTGGTGCTGCGGGCGGTCGATGTTGCGGAAGGTGATTCTCACTGTGCCTGCATCGTCGAATTGCTCGCTCCAGTGGCATATCAGGTCTTTGGTGTAGGAGTAGTTGGCGCCCACGGTGAACATGCTGAACATGGTGTTGAGCGACACATTGTGTTGCGTTGAGGGCTTCAGTGTGGCGTTGCCTTGCTGAAACACATAGCGGTTGTGATAGCTCATGGCGTTGCTTAGTTGCCAGTAGTTGGGGCGTGATGTGTAGCTTGCATAGCTCAGCGATGCACGCACCTTGCCAAGCATTGTCGATACTGATGCCG
>CALZFJ010000097.1 GCA_945645715.1 uncultured Prevotellaceae bacterium
GATGGAGGAGTTGTCGTAGTGCTGTGGGTGAATGAAGGTGTTCATTGCTTCGGCGGGGTCGTCCTTTTTCATGAAGTTCTCGCCGATGAGGAAGCCGTTGTAGCCAATGGAGCGCAGGCGGTGCAGAGCAGTGTGAGAGCTGATGCCACCTTCGGCGATTCGGAGGAAACGGTCGGGAATGCGGCCGATGAGGTTGAAGGCAACGTCGGCGTTCACAGAGAAGTTGGAGAGGTTGCAGTTGTTTACGCCCACGAGGTCGGTGCAAGCCGGGATTTTGGCTATTTCGCGCTCGGAGTGTATTTCTAACAGTACTTCCATGCCAAAGTCGTGAGCCACCACCATCATTGCCTCGATTTCTTCGAGAGTGAGCATCGAAGCGATAAGCATCACTGCATCGGCGCCATAGACGTAGGCTTCGGCGATTTGGTATTTTGATACCATGAAGTCGTTGCGTAGCAATGGGATATGGACACATCGGCGTGCTACGGCAAGGTCGGTGAGCGATCCGCTGAAGAACCGTGAGTCGGTGACGATGGAGCATGCTGCGGCGCCATGTTGGGCGTAGCCCGACACCACGCTTGCCACATCGGCGGTAGGGTTGATGCTGCCCTTGGCCGGTGAGCGTCGCTTAAACTCGGCGATTACACCGCTGTAGTTTCCACGCAATGCACCTTTCAGGGAAAGGGGCTGGCGCTTGAGCTGACGTGCGAGGGCGAACAGCCGCTCTTCGCTCACAATCTGCTTCATGGCTTCTACCTCGCGACGCTTGTTGTCGGCAATAATGTCGATGATGTTCATATTGTAGGGTTATTGGAGTTGAGGTTTTAAATGTGCATAAGGTCGCGGTAGATGTCGAGTGCAGCACGCACATCGTCGTCGGAGGCGCAGCAGTTGATTTTCACTTCGCCCACGTCGGATAGCAGGGTGAAATTCATTTCGCCATTCTCGCTTTTCTTGTCGTGGCTCATGAGAGTGAGCAGAGCATCGTAGTCCTTGCAGGTGATGTGGAAAGCGCCATAGTTTTCGAGGATGAACTTGGCGTATTCCTGCACCCGAGAGCTCGGGAAGGAGCACAGCATATTAGCGAGGGTCAGTTCCACCACCATGCCCCAAGCCACTGCGTGGCCATGAGGAATGGGATTCTTGTGGCTCATAGCGAGGCTTTCGAAGGCGTGTCCGGCGGTGTGTCCGAGGTTGAGGGCACGGCGGATGCCGCGTTCGTGCGGGTCTTGGCGAACGATGTCGGCTTTCACCTGCACTGATTCGCGCAGGAGAGAGAGCAGGAGGTCGTAGTCGCGGCACTCAAAGTCGTAGGCAAGCAGGCGGTCGTAGGTTTCGGCACCCTTGAGCAGTCCGTGTTTCAGCATCTCGGCAAATCCCGACTTTACCTCGGCGAGAGGCAGGGTTGAGAAGAAGCAAGTGGAGATAATCACGGCATCGGCTTCATTGAACACACCAATCTCATTCTTCAATCCGCGGAAGTTAACGCCCGTCTTTCCGCCAACGGCAGCATCGACGGCGCTGAGCAGAGTGGTGGGCACATTGATGAAGCGAATGCCGCGCTTGAAAGTGGAGGCTGCGAATCCGCCGAGGTCGGTCACCATGCCTCCGCCGAGGTTGATGAGAACCGACTTGCGCGTTGCGCCATTGGCACAGAGTTCGCGCCACACCTCGGCAGTAGCCTCGATGGTCTTGTTCATGTCGCCCGACTTGATGGTGATGTTGTGTGCGCGTGCAATGTGGGTGTTGTCGGCAAGGCGAGGCAGCACAAAGTAGGCAGTGTTGGTGTCGGTGAGCACAAACAGGCGGTTGTAGTCGATGTTGGCAAGAGCCTCATCGATTGCAGCCGAGATGTCGTTGGTGAAAATAATGCGTTGGTTGTGTTCCATAATGCTGAAAAATATGTTTTAGTATCTAATCGCTTAAATTTAGTCGTTTTCCCTAAAAAGGCTGATGAGGTGAGGCAGAGCATCGGCAAACTCCGTCATTGAGCCATACACGATGTCGGCTCCACTCTCCACGAGGCGTTCCCTTGGAATGGGTCCGGTGGTGACAGCCACTGTGAAGCAGCCGGCGGCTTTCCCTGCCTGCACACCGAGCGGAGCGTTTTCGATTACGATGCACTCAGTGGCAGCACAGCCAGCCATTTCCATGCCTTTGAGATAAGGCTCGGGGTTAGGCTTGCCGTGTGTGACATTGTGAGCAGTGACGCGCTTTCCCGGGAGGAAGATTCCGGGGTAGTCGCTGTCGAGTCGGTCGAGGATTGATTGCTGTCCTGATCCGGTTACGAGCACGCGCATAATACCGCTGTCGCGCAAAGTGGCGAGCATACGGTCGGCATCAGGCATCATCACAGGCTTGCCTTGCTCGGCGAAGTATTGAGCTTTGCGGGCATATAGTACGCGAGCCTCATCGGGGGTGGCGGGGTGGCCGTAGGCGCGATTGAAGAGGATATCGATAGTGGCTGCACCGGTCATGCCCTCATAGAGATAGAACTCCTCGCGGCAGCAGTCTATGCCCATTTCGGTAGCCATACGATACCATGCGGCAGTGTGGTTGCGCATAGAGTCGTAGAGCACGCCGTCCATGTCGATAAGCGCGGCTTTCAGGTCGATGTGATTCACACCGGCGGTCTTCATATAAATTTTTATAGCGTCAATTTCATTCATCACTAATAAAACAATCATTTAGGCAGCAAATAAGTTCACCTTTTGCCCCAAAAAACATTTTACACTGCAAAATTACTACATATTCATCACTGTAGCAACCCCTTCGGCAACAAAAACTCATGTATGGTGGTGATGGGGTTAGCGCTTGGTGAGGCAGATCATGAAGGTTACGGCGGCTATGGCTATGGCGATGCCGGTGGCAATGCTCGCGGTGAGGGGTTCGCCAAACATCAGCGAGCCGACGAGTATTGCTGTGATTGGTTCAAACACTCCCAGCACTGAGGCTTTTGTGGCTCCAATGTTGCGGGTGGCAATGGCGAGCGAAGCGGTAGAGACTATTGTGGGCAAGATGGCAAGCCCTATGAGGTTGAGCCAAGCCGATTCACCCTCAATTCCGGCGGTGACAGGGATGCCCGAGGTGATGATTTTCTGAAGGAAAAATACGGCGCCGACCATGAGGGCGTAGAATGTGAGCAGGGAATTGGATATGCCCGAAATGGTCTTGCTGCGGTTGACGACAACGATGAAGAAGGAATAAGCCATAGCCGACCCCACCGATAGCAACACGCCCACAGGGTCGATGGCTCCGCTGCCACCGCCTTGCGTCATGATGATAACGCCCCCAAATGTGGCGGCAATGGCAAGCCACACTGGCCATGACGGCACCACGCCGAGAAAAACCATGATGATAGCCACCAATGCGGGATAGAGAAACACGAGGGTGGTGGCAAGTCCCGATGCGATGTAGTTGTAGGATTCAAAGAGAAGTGTGCTGCTTGCCGTGTAGAACACACCCAGAGCGAGCAGCACTCCGGCCTGCCTTAGCGATAGCCTGAAGCTCTGCTTCCTGAGCCACAAGAACACGCCAAGGATTACCACGGCAAAGGCGTAGCGAAAGAATAGAATCGACTCGATGGCTGCGCCATTGTTGATTAACGGAATGGCAAACAGCGGATTAAGACCATAGGTAATGCCGGTGATTATGCCTGCCGGATAGCCCAAAATTGCATTCTTGCTAAGTGTTTTCATACTTCATTGAACATTGATTGCGCCCACATGTCGGTGAGCTGACGATGAGGAGTTTTGTGCCGCTAAGTTTTCAGCGGCTCTCGGGGAGGAGGGCGGCGAGGGCGCGGGCTGTGGCTTCGGTTTCAGCCGCATTCTCGATGTGGGTGGAGTCGAAAGTGAGCTGTGCACGGCTGTAAAAAGGCTCGCGCTTGGCGAGGGCTTCATTGACAAAAGCAATAAGCTCTTCATCGGTCTTCTGGGCAATGAGCGGGCGCTTGGCGCGAGAGCCGGGGAGGGCAAGGCGCAGGGCAAGGCGCTCGGGCGATGTGGTGAGATATATGGCGAAGCCGTGGCCGACGATGTAGTCCATATTGTCGAAATAGCAGGGAGTGCCGCCACCGCATGCCACGATGACGTCTTCAAAGTCGGCAATCTCGTGTAGCATGCGACGCTCGAGGTCGCGGAAGCCCTCCTCACCGCGTTGTGCGAAAAGTTGCTTCACCGAGGCGTGAAACCGGCACTCAATGTAGGTGTCGAGGTCGATAAATTCCTTGCAGAGGTGCTTGGCAAGTGCTTTTCCGAGAGTGGTCTTGCCACTGCCCATATATCCTATGAGAAAAATCGGTTGCATATACAAAAAGTGGAGTTTGCAAATAATGATGCGGTTGCTCCGGGGCTATGAGCCGCAAAGCAACCGCAAAAGTACGAAAAAAAATCATTTTGGCACAAAATCAGCCGACTTTTTATCATCCCAAAAAATAATTGTTTGAAGCGTGAAATGCGCATAGTAGCGGCAGAGATAATTGGATAGGCAACCGCAATATAATCGAATATCCGGTATCGGGCAATAATTCTGTCATCAGAATCTAAATCAAGCGGAATAGAGCGGGACGGAATTTTCACTGTCTTAATATGAACGGCTTGTCAGGTTGAACTAAGGCTGCCCTAACAGACCGATGGCTCGGCACGCCTGAATGGCAATCCGTGTTTCTGCAAAAAATGTGGGGCTGTGGAAATTTTTGTGGCTGCATAATTTGTGATTACGGCGATGTTGAGTATCTTTGTGGTTACAAAATTTAGTGGATACAAAAAATAACTGTAATTCCCGACTTCTTCTTTTTTCTCCCGGTGGGACTCGGGTTGATGAAAAACAGATTATGCAAAAGATTATAGCAATAGGTGAGTCGGTTTTCGACACCGTTTTTGATGAGAACAACTGCCCCGTCAGCTCGTTTGTGGGCGGGCGCATCGCTAATGCTGCCGCCTTGCTTGGCGGTGATGGCATGCCGGTGTCGATGGTGAGTGAATGTTGCAACGACCATGTGGGTGATGTGGTGGTAGGCTTTCTGGAGTCGCATGGCGTGAATACACGTTCGATTGACCGCTACGTTGATGGCGCTACTGCCATATCTATGATTTTCAATACGCCGTGCGGCAAGAAGCAGCTTAACTATTCCGACTATCCTGATGCCCGCTTTGATGTGGTGTGGCCTCGCTTCGATGAGAACGACGTGCTGCTTTTCGGCTCATTCTATAGCATTGAGGGCACTGTGCGCCAACGCCTCTTTGAGATGGTGAATTATGCTCTTGAGCGCAAGGCTATTGCGGTGTATCTGCCGGGTTGCCAGCATGGCATCAACTGCCGCATCACTAAGGTTATGCCTGCCATTCTTGAGAATTTTGAGGCTGCCGATGTGGTGATTGCCAACCGTGCCGACATTGAGGCTATTTATCCCGGTGAGACGGGGGAGGTGGCTTACCGGAACCACATTGAGTTCTATGATGTGCGGTTCTTCTATATTGATGATGATCTCTCGGTGCACGTCTTTACGCGAGGTGGACATCAGCATATTCCTGCCCCGAAGCCGTACTCGGGCGACATGCTCGGGTGGCAGTCGCGCTTTGTGGCTGCAGTGGTGAAGGGAATTGCCTCGCAGGGCATTGCCAAGAAGTCGATTCACATGGTGGGTGAAGCGAAGTGGGCTGAAATTGCTGCCGAGGCTCTTGCCCGTGCCAATGAGGCGTGACGTGAATTGATAAAAACAAAGAAACTCATTTTATCTACACATAAAAACAATGAAGCTGATTCCGCTTGATGTGATATTCCCGGTGGGTGAGTGCGATGCAGCACGTTGCTCGGCTCTCACTGATGCTCTTGAGGCGAAGGCAGGGGCTGAACGGCTTGTCCTTATTGCCGATGGAATGGAAATGGGTGGGCTGCTTGCCGTGTGGCGAGAAATTGTGCAGGTGCATTGCTGTGCCGAAGCTTCGCGCTACGATGCCGTGATTGAGCATTGTGCCCAGGCTCTGCGGCTGCTGCTTGCCATTGATGACCGCCGCAGCATCAACTATCTCGCTCTTGTGGCAGGGGCGCTTCATTCGCTTGCTTTTGCCCACTACAAACTCGGAAACAACAAGCGTGCCGAGAAGGAGCTGGTGAAGTCGCAGAAGATTCTCGACCGCCTCGCCAAGAGGGATAACCTAAGGTTTGCGGCAACTCTGGTGCAGGCTCTTGCGGCTTCTACCGATATTTTCCGCTCGAAACTGAAGTTGATGAATCTCTTGGCGCACTATCAGGTGGCAGCCGACTTGTATCAAGATAAGGTCGCGTCGGGGGTATCGACGGCTGTTGTGTCGCTCGTAGATGCGCTGAAGAAGCAAGGCGACTTGCACTTGCAGATGTGCAACTATCGCGATGCAGTGAAATTCTACACCAAGGCTCTGCGATATGCTAAGAAGGTGAATCCAACGATTGACTTGCAGCAGTTGCAGATTTCGGTGAATATGGCTAAGGCTCTGCTCAATATCATCAACCGCCATGCTGCGGGACACCGCTTGCTTGAGTCGCTTGAGCCGATAGCTGTTAAACTTGGTGCCGACGCTGAATTGGCTGAGATAAAGTCGCTGCAATCGGCTCCCGATGGGGTGGATTTTATCACGATGCTAAAGAAGCTGTTTTAGGTGAGAGGTAAGAGGTGAGAGGTGAGAGAGGGCCAACGGAGAGCCCGTTGGGTTGATTTGTATTAACGATTAAAAACAGGATAATTATGTCAACTGAATTGAGAAAAAATGATACTGCGCTACACACTTTGCCCAAGCTTTCTTCGCTGCATGTGGGCATTGCTGTGGCTGAGTGGAATAGCCATATCACTGAGGCTTTGCTTGCAGGTGCTATGGAGCTTTTTGAGCGCGAAGGCTACAATGCCGATGATATCGACGTGTGCCACGTGCCGGGTACTGTAGAGCTTACCTATGCTGCATCGAAGATGGTACATTCGGGCCGCTACGATGCCGTGATTGTGTTTGGCTGTGTGATTCGTGGCGGCACTCCGCACTTCGACTATGTGTGCGACAGTGTGACGCAGGGTGTGGCGATGCTTAATGCCGAGGGCAAGGTGCCGGTGATTTTTGGCGTGCTCACTACCGATGATGAGCAGCAGGCAATCGACCGTGCGGGTGGCTCACTTGGCAACAAGGGAACCGAAGCTGCCGAGGCGGCGATAAAAATGTGCGATTTTTCTTGCAAGTTCCAATAAAATTGCTTACCTTTGCACCGCAATTAGCGAAAGGGTGGTTACCAGAGTGGCCAAATGGGACTGACTGTAACTCAGTTGTCTTTC
>CALZFJ010000098.1 GCA_945645715.1 uncultured Prevotellaceae bacterium
AACACGAAAATAGGAGATAAACACCCTATGATTAGTGTTTACCTCCTACTCGATTGCCGGTTTGAGTACACTTTTTGGGGTATGCAATTACGCATGATGCCGCAATTTCGGCTTAGGGGTGCAATCACAGTTTCTTCAGATGAGCAACAATGCCACCGGCAGCCACTGCGGTACAGTCGTTATCGCCCAATCGGACATTCATCTCGGCGTAGCCTTGCAGCATCGTGCGACGTGCATCAGAGTCGGGCAACAAGGCACGAAGCTCGGCAGCCACATTATCCACCGAGCAGTGGTGCATGAGCAGTTCTTTCACCACCGGAGCATCAACAATGAGGTTGGGCAGCGACACAAAGCGCACCTTCAGCAGCATCTTGTAGAAATCATATAGAATCTTGCTTCCGCCCATGCGGTAGCACACCACCTGTGGAGTGCCAATCACCGCAGTTTCGAGCGTAGCCGTGCCCGAAGTCACAAGTGCCACCCTCGCATGGCTCACAAGCTCCATGGTGCGACCTGCAACAAGCCGATAATCGGTGCGGCAGCCGCTCTCCTGAAGCACACGGCGGTAGAGCGATGCATCGATGCTCGGTGCTGCGGCAATCACCGGCTGCACTCCGCCCACCGCTTCACAGGCGCGAATCATCACGGGCAGATTGTCGGCAATCTCCTTGCGGCGCGAACCCGGCACCACTGCCACTATCGGCAGTTCTCGGCATTTCGCATCGGTAGCGGGTTTTGTGGCAAGTCCTATAGAGGTGCGGAAATCAGCCTCGGTAGCAAAGTGCTTGCGGGCTTCAGCAACCTCCATCACTGTGGGATTTCCCACATATTCCACGCGATATTGGTGCCGCTCCTCGAAGAAGCGCGGCTCAAATGGCAGAATCGAATAAAGTTCGGTGATGTAACGCTTAATCTGCTTCACACGGTGCTCCTTCCATGCCCACACCTTAGGTGAGATGAAATAGAACACCTTTATTCCCTTGTTGTGTGCATATTTAGCCACTTTTAGGTTGAACGATGGATAATCCACCAGCACCACAGCATCGGGCTGCCACTCATCGATGCAGTGGCGGGCAGTGCGCATAAAGCCCAGAATCTCGCGCAAGTGTCGAGCCACTTCCACAAAACCCATATAAGCCATGTCGCGGTAGTGTATCACCGGTGCACATCCTGTAGCCTCAGCCATCAGGTCGCCACCGAAGAAACGAAACTCAGCCTGTGCATCACACCGGCGCAAAGCCCCAATCAGCCGGGCAGCATGAATATCGCCCGAAGCTTCTCCTGCAATCACAAAATACTTCATATTGTGCGAAATGCTTTTTTATATCGTTAAAAAAGGGCGTGCCACACTCGCAGTGCCGCACACCCTTGGTGTTATCATTCAGGTGAATGTGTTATTGGCGGCCTTTGCCGTTGTTTTTGCGGCGGTTCTGCTCCTCGAGCATTGCACGCTGCTGGCGTTGCATCTCTTCCATGCGAGCCATGAAGCCGCTCTTTTTCTTGGGCTTCTTGGCGTTTTCAGCCATCTGTGCACGCATCTTATCCTCGCTCACGAGGCGACGGTAGCCATAGTTCTGCATGATGGTGAAGAGGAGCGAGAGGAAGTAGTAGTAGCTCAAGCCGGCTGCGTAGTTGTTGAAGAACACAAGGAACATGATAGGCATGAGATACATCATCCACTTCATTCCCGGCATAGAGTCGTTACTTGCCTGCGATTGCATGGTGATGCGCGTGTACATGATGTTGGTCACGGTCATGAGCAGGCAGAAGAGACTTATGTGGTTGCCGAAGTAGTTGGTGATGAATGGAATGTGCACGTCCCACGAGAAGATTGCATCGGGGGCAGAGAGGTCGTGAACCCACAGGAACGACTCACCGCGCAGGTCGATGCACGAGGGGAAGAATGAGAACACCGCAAAGAGGAACGGCATCTGCAGAAGCATGGGCAGACAGCCGCTGAAGGGGCTTGCGCCTGCGAGGCTGTAGAGTGCCATTGTCTTCTGCTGGCGTGTCATTGCATTGTCTCTTCCGGGATATTTCTCGTTGATAGCCTTGATGTCGGGGGCAAGGAAGCGCATCTTTGCCTGCGACATATAGGTCTTGTGCATCAGCGGCCACAGGGCGAGCTTGATGATGAGCGTCATTATGAGGATTACGAGTCCGTAGTTGGGTATAAATCCACCGAGGAAGTCGAAAATCGGGATAATGATGCAGGTGTTAATCCAGCGGAAGATGGGCCAGCCAAGCGGAATGAGCTTGGTCAGCTCAAGGTCTTCGTCGGTCTCGATCATGTCATCGTAGTCGGAGAGAAGCGGATAGCGGTTAGGGCCGAAGAAGAAGTTGAACGATGCCGGATTGGCGTTGGTCGAGTTGTAGTCGAGCGACGAGGTCACCTCCAGGTTCTTCAGGAAGTTTTCGTAGTCGGGCGAGTTTTTCTCTATTACCTCGCTGTGCATGTTTGCGCCGTTGAACGAGCCGCGGGCGATGAGCACGCTCGAGAAGAACTGGTTCTTGAAGCTTATCCACTTGAGGCGGTCGGTCATTTCCTTGTCTTTGTTGCTGCTCTCGCTTAGATATTCCACATCGCCGCCGGCATACTTGAAGTAGATTGCCGAGTTGCGCTCCTCAAACATCTTTCCGGCTTCGTGGCGGCTCATTTTCTGGCTCCATGCGAAGTCCATGTTGGTGATGTTGGTGGGGATAATGCGATCCATATTTTCCTGGAGCACATCCATTTGCACGTCGTAGTGGTCGGGGCGCAGGGTGTATTTGATTCCCCACTTGCTGCCGCCGCCAAGGTCGAGCTGCATCAGCACGGTGGAGTCGTTGAGCACCACGGGAGTGAAATAGAAGTCGCGGGTATCGAAGCGCTGCGAGTTGGTGTTGAGCACGAAGCTGTAGCTGTTGGTCGAAGCGTCAAACAGCTCCACCTGGTCGGCGTTGTAGGCAGTGTATTGCTTGAGTGTAGCTTTCACAATGGCACCGCCACGCGAAGCGATATCCACTTTCAGGAGGTCGTTCTGTAGCGACACGGTAGTGTCGGTGCCAGCCATGTAGCGGGCAAAGTTTCCGTTGCGCACAAAGTCGAGAGCGGCACTCTTGAGCGCAGCCACGGCGCGATTGTGCAGCACGGGGTTGTCGCTGTCCTTCTTTAGGGCTTCAGCCACATCGACCACGCCACCTCCGGCGATGGTGAGGAAGCCCGAGAGCTTGTCGCCACGCAGCACGAGGTCGGCAGTGGCGTTCTTCAGGTTATAGGTCTTTTCACCCACGGTGTCGCCGAGCAGCGAGCCGTAGGCGCGTATGGTCTGCTTCAGAGCAGCCACTTCGTTGTCGGCAAGGCTATCTACGTTGGCTGTAGTCAAAGCCTCGGTAGCCTTAGCCTTGGCGGCTTCAGCCTCCACTCGCTGAGCTTCGCGCTGGCGGGCGATTTCCTCTTGCGAGGGTTGATTGAGCCACATGAAACCGAAAATCACCGCTCCCATGAGCAGCATTCCGGTAATCGTGTTTTTGTCCATTCTTTTTCTGTAATTAGTTGTTTATCAAATAAATTTCTTTGTTCGTTCAGCTAATATGCATTATTTTTTGTTCTCGATTGAGGCACGAATGAAATCCATGAAGAGCGGATTGGGATTGAGCACCGTGCTGCTATACTCGGGGTGATATTGTGTTCCCACAAACCACTTCTTGTCGGGCAGCTCCACCACTTCCACAAGGTGAGTCTCGGGATTCTCGCCCACGCACTTCATGCCGGCACGCTCAAACTGCTCGCGGTAGTCGTTGTTGAACTCAAAGCGGTGGCGGTGACGCTCCTCAACCACGGTAGTGCCATATGCCTTAGCCGGTGTTGATCCTGCCACGAGCTTGCAGCTGTAGGCTCCAAGTCGCATGGTTCCGCCCATGTTTGATATGCTCTTCTGCTCCTCCATAAGGTCGATCACGTTGTAGGGCGTCTTTGTATCCATCTCGGTGCTGTTGGCTTCGGCAAGTCCGAGGACGTTGCGGGCAAATTCTATCACCATGCATTGCATTCCGAGGCAGATGCCGAAGGTGGGCACATCGTGCTCACGGCACCACTTGAGTGCCACAAACTTGCCCTCGATGCCGCGCTGTCCGAAGCCCGGAGCAATAATCACGCCGTCCATCTCGCTGAGCTGTTCTTCCACGTTGCCGTCGTTGAGTTTCTCCGAGCTGATGTAGCGCAGGTCGAGCTTGTGGTCGTGGTAGGTTGCTGCCTGGAAGAGCGACTCGTTGATCGATTTGTAGGCATCTTGCAGCTCCACATACTTGCCCACCAAGCCTATTTTCACCACTTCCTTGGCACCGTGCAGATGCTCGAGGAACTTGTTCCACTTGCTCATATCGGGCTCGCCGGTGAATGGGGTGTTGGTCTTGCGCAGTACTATCTCGTCGAGATGTTGGCGGTGCATCGTCAGAGGTACCTCATATATTGTAGGAACGTCGATTGATTGTATTACGGCATCTACCGACACGTTGCAGAACAGTGCCACCTTTCGCAGAATCGATGCGGGAATTTCCTTCTCGGTGCGGAGCACGAGGATGTCGGGCTGGATACCCACCTCCTGAAGCTGCTTCACCGAGTGCTGTGTAGGCTTCGTCTTCAGCTCTTTTGCAGCCTTGATGAAAGGCACGTAGGTGAGGTGAACGCAGATGCAGTTCTGTCCAAGCTCCCAGCGAAGCTGGCGCACTGCCTCGAGGAATGGAAGCGACTCGATGTCGCCCACGGTTCCTCCAATCTCAGTGATAACGAAGTCGTATTTGCCGGTGTTACCGAGGAGCTTCACATTGCGCTTGATTTCGTCGGTGATGTGCGGGATAATCTGCACCGTCTTGCCCAGATAGTCGCCACGGCGCTCCTTGTCGATAACGCTCTGGTAGATACGTCCGGTGGTGATGTTGTTGGCACGCGAGGTGTGAATGTTGGTGAAGCGCTCATAGTGTCCGAGGTCGAGGTCAGCCTCATGTCCGTCGGCGGTCACATAGCATTCGCCATGT
Source organism: uncultured Prevotellaceae bacterium (assembly GCA_945645715.1). Lineage (GTDB taxonomy): Bacteria > Bacteroidota > Bacteroidia > Bacteroidales > Muribaculaceae > CALZFJ01. The sequence goes on from CALZFJ010000098.1 coordinate 5,017, forward strand.
TCATAGGGGTTAAGCGTTCCCGGGTCGATGTTGATGTAGGGGTCAAACTTTTGAATCGTCACTTTATAGCCGCGCGAAAGCAGCAATCGCGCCAACGACGACGAAATGATACCCTTGCCAAGGGACGAAACCACTCCGCCGGTCACAAAAATATACTTAGTCTCCACCTTAAAAAAGTTTTTAGTTACAATTTTAAACTGCAAAGGTAGATAAAATCCACGATATTTCACACCCTAAGCCCCAAGAAAATAAGCCACCTCCCTCGGTTTTTTCAGATTTTTTGCGAATCAGTCGTTCACACGCGTTTGGCAACCAAAAGTATCGGAAAAATTTTAATGTCTCTTTGATTTTTGAGAATATGAATCTATGCAAATTTTAGTGTCGTAGTTTATGAAATTTTATTGTTGTAGGCTGAATTTGCACAGAAATGGTGCTTACAAGGCATTTTCGCTGTAGTTGCCTCTAATCACATGGCTGCTTTCCGCGAAAATGCAAGAGTTCGGAATGACGGTTTATGCGATTGTGCTGAAAACGTCGATAGTGTTCGTTCCGTAGGCTTTGTGCGATTGAAGTGACACTGATTCGGCAGGGAGTGTGGGGGCTTTGATGCCGCTGCCGAGGGTGATAGGAGCGGTTTCGATGCGCACTTCGTCGTACAGACGGGCATCGATAAAGCTCTGGAGCACAGTAGATCCACCCTCCACCATAAGCGACGTTATGCCACGGTGATAGAGGTCGGCAAGCACAGCGTTGAGGTCGGTGGAGTAGATTAGCGTGGGCAGTCCGTCGGTGAGAAGCCGGGCATCGGGCGAAATTGGTGTGTGCCTGGCGAGCACCACGCGCAGCGGCTGGCGGCGTACACTCCAGCCTCGCACAGTGAGCGACGGATTGTCGAGAGCGACGGTGTTGGCTCCCACCAAGATGGCATCAACCATAGCCCGCTCGCGATGCATAAGCATAGTGGTGAGCGGTGTGGAAAATTTCACCGGCTTGCCCACCGTGAGAGTGTCGGTACTGTTCCCGGCGATTGGGTCGTTTTCGCACAATCCGGCTGGGGCAGTGCCTTTGCGGCTCCCGGCTGGGATGGCAGGGTTGAAATTACCGGCACGAGTGGCATCGATGAAGCCATCGGCACTTTGTGCCCATTTCAGCATTACCCACGGGCGGCATTTGCTGTGTGCGGTGAAGAAGCGGCGATTGATGTGGCGGCACTCGTCCTCAAGCACGCCTACGGTCACCTCAATTCCGGCATCGCGGAGCATGGCAATGCCACGGCCGCTCACTTGTGGGAACGGGTCGCGCACGCCTACTACCACTCTGCCAAATCCACACTCAACGAGCAATTTGGCGCAAGGTGGCGTCTTGCCATAGTGAGAACACGGTTCGAGAGTCACATAGATTGTAGCGCCGCGCAGCAGCGAGCGGTCGGGCACCGAAGCCACTGCGTTTACCTCGGCATGTCCCTCGCCATAGCAGCGGTGAAAGCCCTCGCCGATAATCTTGCCATCAGCCACAATCACCGCCCCCACCATAGGGTTGGGCGACACATTGCCGGCACCGAGCGCCGCGAGTTGCAGCGCGCGCCTCATATATCGTTCGTCGTTGGTAATATTCATAATTTAATAATATGTTGTCCGGCTCACACCGCAGGGGTGAAATGCGGAGTGCACCCGTTTAGATGGCAAAGTTACGACAAACGAACTGAAGAATCCAAATAGAAACGCAACGTTTTTCCATTACGATAAACGAATGGAAAAACAAACAGTTTTTTTGAGCGAAAAATTTGGAATATGAGAAAAAATGCCTAACTTTGCAATCGCTTTGCGCATGTGGCGTAATTGGTAGCCGCGCTAGACTTAGGATCTAGTTCCTGACGGAGTGGGGGTTCGAGTCCCTTCATGCGCACACAAGAGGAAGATTAGCACACTTTGAGCTGTCTTCCTCTTTGTTTTTTGTCAACCACTTGTCAACTGAATCCCGAAGAAAGGCGGGACAAGACAAATAGAAAAACTGCCAATTATAACAGGAGACAATCCTTTTTCTCAAAGGTTTGTCTCCTGTTTGGCTTCTTTAGCTATCTACTATTTGTAGTGAATGAAGAGAAAAAAAGTCCGTTGAAATAAGGAAAAGACTCCTTTGGGAAATGAAGTTGATTGACTGGCCCAAGTATTCGTCGGTGCTTTCCAAAAGAAGCGTCGATTCTAAGCAAAAGAATCGTCGGTGCTCAGCAAAAGAATCGACGATGCTAAGAGAAAGCAGTCAATATACT
>CALZFJ010000099.1 GCA_945645715.1 uncultured Prevotellaceae bacterium
GAGTAGGTGTGCTTCGATGCAGCAGTGTTCTGGAGCATCACCGCACCGCACTTGTCGTCGGCATTGACCAGGGCAAAAGCATCGGAAGGGAGGGCGTCGAAGAACATCTTCTTGGCGCGTATGTAGTTATCCACAGTCTTGTGGAAATCGAGATGGTCGCGTGTGAGATTTGAGAAGATTGCACCGCGGAACTTCAGCCCGTCGATGCGGTGCTGCACACAGGCGTGCGAGCTGACCTCCATAAAAGCATATTCGCAGCCTGCCTCAACCATTTCGTGGAGCAGGCGGTTGAGAGTGAGATGGTCGGGGGTAGTCTGCACGGCAGGAATCACGCGCTTATCCACGATGTTACGCACGGTGGAGAGCAAGCCTGCCTTGTGTCCGAGCAATTGTGCCATTTCATAGAGAAGGGTGGCGGTAGTGGTCTTTCCGTTGGTTCCGGTCACTCCCACAAGAGCAAGTTTCTCTGAAGGGCGATCCCACCACTCCGAGGCAAGATGTGCAAGCGCAATGGTGCTGTCGGGCACCACCACATAGCACACTTCGCCGCTAAGCTCGGCTGGAAGTTCCTCACACACCACGGCAGCCGCTCCGGCAGCTACCACCTGCGGGATAAACTTGTGGGCATCGACTGCCACACCACGCACTGCCACAAAGAGGCTACCGGCCGAGGCGGCACGCGAGTCGCACACCACGTCGGTAATCGTGCGGTCGGCATTGCCGGTCACCGATTTCACCTCAATGCAGGAGATAAGATTTTGTAGATTCTTTTCCATAACAGGCAGAAAATCCGTTAAAAATGTCTTTTTTTATGTTCTAATTAGCCACAATGGCTGTCCATTCAGTTTCAGAGTGCAAAATTACTCAACGATTTTCAATTATTGTGCATAATCGCCAAATAATTAGCACCGATCACCGGCATTATTCGCGAAGCGTAAGCTCCACGAGAGTTCCTTTCTCGGCTTTTGTGCCTGCACGCACACTCTGGCGTGCCACATAGCCATAGCCGTGCAGTTTCACCTTGAGTCCGGCAGCCTCAAGCCTCGATATTGCCTCACGCGCTCCAAGTCCTATCACTTCGGGTACCTCGCCATCGGTCACGTTGCGTGGCGAGCGGAATCGCTTCAGCTCCTTTATCCCGGCATTGGCGACAAGCTTGGAATTGTTGCTGCGGTCGGCTGCAGTTGCAAAGAATGTGGGGCGTGTGGTCGATTTCTGCTCCGAAGCATGGAAATCTGATATATTGTTGAGCATTCCGAGCGAATAGAGCTTCAGAGCCACATTTTTCAGCACTGTGCCGCTGCTGCGGGCAGCACCGCAATTTGCGCCCTCCATCACCACTATGCACGAGTATTTAGGATTTTCATAGGGAAAGAAGCCACAGAACGAGAGGCGCTTCTTCGATGAGTAGCCTCGTCCCACTTCGGTCACATAGCAAGTGCCCGTCTTTCCGGCTATTGCCACCTGGTCGTTTCGCAGACTTTTACCGGTGCCGTATTCCACCACATTGCGCAGCATCTCGGCAAGCTTGCGGGCATTTCCCGGAGTGCACACTTGGTCGCGAATGTAGGTGAGAGGCACTATCGAGTCGGGCTCACCCTCGCGCATAAAGCGCTGCACCAGCCGGGGGCGCACATAGCGTCCACCATTGGCAATGGCATTATACATTGCAAGAGTGCAGATGGGCGGAATTAGTGTGGAATAACCGTAAGCCATGCGTGAGAGCTTCACGCGGTCCCAGTTCTTGTTGCCCACGCTATCCACCACAGGCACGGTTTCTCCCGAAATGCCTATGTTGAGAGGGTCGAAGAATCCCATCTCGCGGAGGCGGTGGTGGAACATTCCCGGCTGGCTCTCATAGCGGCGCAGGATAATCTTTGCCATACCGATATTAGATGAATATGCTATCACGTCGCGTATGCGCATCGATGCCATTCCGTGGCTGTCGGTGATGGGGCGTGCATGGGCATAGGCGAAGCTGTGCCCGGTGGCTATGGTTGCGTCAAGGTCGCTCACAATGCCGTCTTCGAGAGCCATCATCATTGAGATAGGTTTCATCACCGAACCCGGCTCATAGCCCATCACGGCATGGTTCTCGCCCTCCATATAGTCATCTATCTTAGGATAGTATTTCAGGTTACTGATTGCCTTTATCTCGCCCGTATTCACCTCCATAAGCACTGCCGTGCCCCAGTCGGCTTCCGAACTCTTGCACACTGCACTAAGCTCCTGCTCCACTATCTCCTGCAAAGCCACATTGATGGTGGTGAGCACGTCGTATCCCTTCTTGGCAGGCTTGTGCTCCCACAAGCCGATGCTGTTGGCATACTGTGCGCTGCTTGCCTCGCCGGGCTCGCCATAAAGCATATCATCGAGAGCACGCTCAAGTCCGCTTGAGCCTGCCACACGCCGCTTGACGGTGTCGTAGGCAATCTTGCCTATGCTTCGTGCCGCCATGCGGCCGTAGGGGTTGCAGCGACGCGGCTGCTCCTCATAGTAGAAACCGCTCTTCGATGAGCCAAGCTTGATAAATGGGAATTTCTTCATTCGCTGAAGCTGGCTGTAAGTGAGCTTGTTGCCAATGGGGAAACTGCGCACGCCACGCTTGGTGTAGCGGTGAGTGTAGGCATCGGAAATCTGTTCCTCCCACTGCCGGGCAGTGCGGTAAGGCGAAATCACAGCCAAACTGTCGCATAGTGGCTTCAGATAGCGCATCAGCGTGTCTTCCTTGATGCCCTCTGAGCGCAGGTCGAGGCGTGGCACATAGAAATTCACATTGGCAGCAAGTACCGTGCGGTCGTCGGCAAGAATCTTTCCGCGCTCAGGCTCCACTACGCGTGTGCGATTGAGCGACTCAGCCTTAGCCTCCCACTCTGCCGCATGAATCACCGTGGTAGAGAACAACCGCACTGCCACCGCTATGGCAACAAGGATAATTCCCACCATGATGAATATGTAGCGACCCATTATGTAGTCACGGTTCTTGCGCTTTGTCATTTCGATGTGATTTTATAGGGTGGACAATCGGGTGACTTCAAGCCGAGGTTGAGCGAATCTACAAGCTGGTGCATCTCAGTCTCGCGAATGCGTGAGTAATAGGAAGCACTGGCATTCACATAGTCGGTCTTCACGCGGGCAAGCTCCACCTTGAGCTGCTTTATCGTCTGCATATCGAGTTGGCACATGAACTTGTTGGCTATATATCCCATGAAAAACAGTAGCACAAGCAGCAGTACGCCCGAATAGCGGCGCACCACGGTGATGGGGATAAACTCGCCATAGAGTATCGACCTAAAAAAGTTTTTCTTCTTGCTCTTCTTCTCAGCCATAATCCATTGAAATATTTTCCTTCTCTCCCACTAACGAGGGTTTATTAAAAAAAGTCAGTCTATTTTCACTAAAAGAGTGTTTATCGCTTTATGTTCTATCACGTCATTGCCATTTTTTGGCACTTTGGTCAAACCAGCTCGGCGATGCGCAGCTTGGCACTTCGCGCTCGCGGATTGCGCTCCACCTCGGCATCGCTCGCCACAATCACCTTGTTGTTCACCGCACGCAACGGGGCATTCACCCTGCCGAAGAAATCCTTCTCGACCTTGCCCTCAACGTTGCCGCTCTTGATGAAATTCTTCACAAGGCGGTCTTCGAGTGAGTGATAGGTGAGCACCACAAGGCGTCCGCCGGGCTTCAGCACCTTCAGGGAGCTTTCGAGCAGTTTCTTCAGCGTGGCTATCTCATCGTTCACCTCAATGCGCAGTGCCTGGAACACCTGTGCAAGCTCCTTCTTCTCAGCCTTGGGCGCGATAAACGGCTTCACCACCTCCACAAGCTGTCCTGTGGTAGTGAGTGTGCCGGCATTGCGGGCCTTGACTATCGCCGATGCCATGCGACGTGCCTGTCGCAGCTCGCCATAGAGATAGAGCACGTCGGCAAGCTGCTCCTCGGTGTAGTTTGCCACTATCCATGCTGCATCGCGGTGGGCATCGCGGTTCATGCGCATATCCAAGCGGCCGTCGGCACGAAACGAGAATCCCCTCTCTCCCTCATCGAAGTGATGAAACGACACTCCAAGATCGGCAATGATGCCATCTACCTTATCCACACCATAGAAGCGCATGAAATTGCACAGATAGGCAAAATTGCTGTGGACAAACGTGAATCGGGGGTCGTCGATGCGGTTGGCATAAGCGTCAAGGTCTTGGTCGAAGCTGTAGAGATGTCCTTCGGGGCCAAGTTGCGACATTATGGCACGCGAGTGTCCGCCGCCACCAAAAGTAACGTCAACGTAGGTGCCATCGGGCTTTATCTGAAGCCCCTCAATGCACTCATCGAGCAAAGCCGGAATGTGATACACTATTTCGTCCATAAAAGCGCAATATCAACCGTAGTTATACAAATCTCTTGTCAGCTCCTATTTCAAAGCAGCAATTCACACACTATATCGCCAATTCCGTAAGGTGCTGAAAATTCAGCGTAAAGTTAGCTATTATTCTTCGATAATTTACAAATCCAAACCACTTTTTTTCACAAAACGGCAAAAAAAGTTATTAACAACCTCCCGGCCATTTACATTCGTAAATCATAGAAGGCGATTTCATCGTCTTTTCGCCTTGCTACAATGGGCAAAAAGAGCCGGGACTCACGTCTCGGCTCTCCACAATACATTATGAGAAAAATTTATTAATTACTTGTCAGATTAAATCTCCCGCGCCTCTCAGCACGGCCCCACACTACTGCAGCCCGTCTTCGTAGTGTATGGGTATCTCGCGGTTCATGCTCTGCTCAAGCGAGATAAGCGTCTCGGTAGCAGTTACGCCCGGAATGTGCTGTATCTTGTCGTTGAGGAGCTCCATGAGATGCTGGTTGTCGCGGGCATAGAGCTTTATGAGCATAGTGTAGGGACCGGTGGTGAAGTGGCACTCCACTACCTCCTGAATCTTCTCAAGCTCAGGTACTACATCGCGATACATTGAGCCACGCTCAAGCTTCACTCCGATATATGTGCAGGTGGCATAGCCGAGTACCTTGGGGTTAACCCGGTAGCCCGAACCTGTGATTACGTTCATATCAATCATGCGCTGTATGCGCTGATGAATGGCGGCACGCGACACGCCACACTCAAGTGCTACGTCTTTCGATGGTATGCGGGCATTGCGCATAATAATCTCGAGAATCTTCTTGTCAAGATTGTCAATTTTTTCCATATCAATGATGTTTTTTCATTTCAAGTGATGCAAATTTATAGCAAATTTTTAAGAAAACCGCATAAAATCGCAACAAAATGTAGCCGCAAGCACTATTTTTTGAATTTTTAGCGTATTTTCCCGCTCTTTCCGTCAATTCATTGCCACGCCACCTTTCCACCAGCCTTACGCACAAAAAAAGACGGACAAAGCTATCGCAGCTTGTCCGTCCCAAAAGTAGATTCGATATATTGCTGTGGAAGTGATTACTTCTTCTCAGGCTCAAGACCTATGGTCTCAACCTCAAACACGAGTGTCTCGTTGGCCTTGATGTTGCCACCGCGACCCTCTACACCGTATGCAAGATCACCCGGGATATAAAGAGTGTATTTTGCACCCGGCTTCATCATGAGCAAGCCCTCCTTAAATCCGGGAACTACGCCCATTGGCGACATTGCTACTGCATTCTCCTTCTGGGCATCAAACTCAGTGCCGTCGATGTGCTTACCCACATACTTCACCATGATGCGGTCGGTAGTCTTGAAGCACTCGCCTGCGCCCTCGTTGATAACCTTATAGGCAAGACCGCTGGCAGTCTTCTTGATTTCCTTATCCTTAGCCATAGCTGCTGCAATGTAATCGGCACCGGCCTTCTTGTTGGCAACTGCCTCAGGGTCGTTCTCCTTAGCCTCGCGCGATACTCGCTGCATAAGCTCCATCACCTTCATCTGGATTGCCTGTGGATCCTTAGCTGAATCGGCAAGGAATGCCTTCTTGAACTCGTTGAGGACAATCTGCACGTCAAACTCCACCTTCTGTGTCTGCTTGATGTTGCGGAACATATTCACGAGCTGGTTACCAAGACCAATACCCATCACGTAACTCACATCGCTGGTGTCGGCATTGAGCACAAGCTCCATACCCTTGATGAATTGTGCCTTGTCGAGACGGGCTGAATCGGGACCATGCTCCAGCTCTCCGGATACGCCATATCCATACATTTCACCAAACATCGCGCTGAGCGAGTCGGTAGAAGTCTTCAAGTCACTGTTGCTTGAGCCATTGCAGCTCATAAACGACGATGCAACCATAAATGCTGCAACGGCGAGAATAGAAATCTTTTTCATTTCTTTTTTAGTTGTTAAAAATGTATTTTTTGTTTCTTGTTGATTATTCTCGATTTTTTGTAATCGCTCTTTCCCGGCGGCATCATAGCCCTGCCGAGAGGCTCCACTCATTCAGCGCGAAGCAAGTTACGCCTTCTCCACCTTGATGAGCTGCACATCGAAGATGAGCGTCATGTTGGGTCCAATCAAGCCGCCTGCGCCGTTAGGTCCGTAGGCAAGATTTGAAGGGATAAACAGTCTCCACTCAGCACCCGGCTTCATCATCTGCAAAGCCTCAACCCAGCCCGGAATCACCTGAGTGACACCGAATGTAGCCGGCTCGCCGCGCTCTACCGAGCTGTCGAACACAGTGCCGTCGATCAGCGCACCGGTGTAGTGCACAGTCACGCGGTCGTTCTTGGTGGGGCACTCGCCCTCACCCTCCTTAATCACCTGATATTGCAGACCCGAAGCAGTCACCTTCACCTCCTCGCGCTTGGCGTTCTCGGCAAGATAAGCTTCACCGGCTTTGCGGTTAACCTCCTTGGTCTGCTCTTCCATCTCGGTGAAAAAGCGGTTAATCACTTCCTTAGCCTCTTCCACAGTCATCTTGGCACCTTCGCCGGTGAAAGCAGCCTTCACGCCATCAGTGAAATCCTCATAATTGAGGGAAGTAATACCCGAGCGGCGGAAGTTGTTGCCCATCGACAATCCAAGAGCATAGCTGATTTTATCCATAATGAAAAATCTCTTCTTTATTCCTAATTTATCTATCTAATGTAATGAAAATCAAAGCATAACAGCATCACTCCCGACACTGCCGTTGCTTTCAAGTTGCAAAATTAGTGTAAATCAGCGCATAAACAAAATAAATCGCCAACTTTTTAACTTTTTCACATTCGCCAAGCATCTTTAATGAGCTGTGGCACCGCGCCTGCGCAGAGCGAGCAGCGCCCTGCCTGAC
>CALZFJ010000100.1 GCA_945645715.1 uncultured Prevotellaceae bacterium
CGCGGTCCGGGATAGTTGTGAAGGTCCACAATGTCGCCGCAGTGATAGAAGTTACCGCCACTCGCGGGATTCACCAGGCGCGACGGGTCGTACTGCTTGGTCCACTCGGCAATTTCGGGTGTCTTGAATTGCCCCCATGCCTCATTGAATGGCACCCATGTGCAGATGCAAGGATATGAGTAGAGGAAGTCCATAATCTCTTTCCACTCCTTGCGGTAGCATGCCTCGCTCTCGGCACTGCGCTTCAACTCGGTTCCGGTGAAATACTGGTGCATCTGCCACTCGGGGTTGCGGTCACCGCTCGGCATATCCTGCCACACGATGATTCCCTTGCGGTCGCAATAGGTGTACCACGCAGCCGGCTCCACCTTGATGTGCTTGCGAATCATGTTGAAGCCCCACTCTTTTGTCTTGTCGATGTCGAAAATCATTGCCTCATAGCTCGGTGCCGTGTAGAGACCATCGGGCCACCAGCCTTGGTCGAGCGGACCAAACTGGAAGAGGTCCTTGTTGTTGAGTTGCATGCGCACAATGCCATTGTCGTCGCGCTTGGTCGAAATCTTGCGCATTGCAGCATAGCTCTTAACGCTGTCAACAGGCTTTCCGTCTTTATATATTGTCACCTCAAGGTCGTAGAGGAATGGGCTGTCGGGCGACCAGAGCTTGGGGTTCTCGGGCATGCGCACCTCCACAGGCTCATTGTTGATGCCGCGGGCAGTTGCCACAAGCTTGCCACCGTCGAGCACCTTCACTTCAGCCATCATTGCCGGGCATTCCACCGACTTCTGCACAGTGACGGTCACCGTGTTGGCATCTACATTGGGAAGTATGCGCAGGTTCTCAATGTGCATCGGTGCCACCGGCTCAAGCCACACTGTCTGCCAGATGCCGCTCACCGGAGTGTACCATATTCCATCGGGATTGCACACCTGCTTGCCTCGGGGCTGGTAGCCTCGGTCGGTCGGATCCCACACACGCACTGTGAGCTTATTCTCTCCGGCTTTCAGCGCCTGCGTAATGTCGAATGAAAATGGCACGTATCCTCCGGTGTGCGAGCCTACTTTCACATCGTTCACCCACACATCGGCTTTCCAATCTACTGCCCCGAAGTGCAGCAGCACATTCTGCTTCTTCCACTGTGCAGGCACGGTGAATGTGCGGTTATACCAAAGCTCATTCTTGTCTCCAAGAGTCTTTCCTACCCCCGACAGGCTCGACTCGATGCAGAACGGCACGAGTATCTCTCCATCCCACTTCGTGGGTTGTGCCTCGCCTTTGGGCTTCACCGCATAGCTCCAGAGTCCGTTAAGGTTCTTCCATGCGGTTCGTTCCATGATTGGGCGCGGATATTCCTTCCACACATTGTTCACATCGATTTGCTCTGCCCACGGAGTGCGTATCTTGTCGCCCGCCGGTGCATACTGTGCCGAGGCTGCTCCTGTTGCAAGTAGCGACAAGGCAATCATGGCAATGTTCTTAAATTTCATAATCATTCAAAGTGTTAGTTGGTTGTTGTTAGTAAATATAAAATTTTTAGTGGTTGTTATTGTTATCGTTATTCCAAACCGTAATATTGTTTATATAAGGCATGCTATAATCCCTCAACAGCATAACCTATATTTTTTAAAATCAGCGTAAAGATACAAAAGAGATGCAACTTATCAAAAAATTGCATCTCTTTTTATATTTTTTACCACAATTATTACACATATGGCAATGATTGGCTCAGCGTTTTCATGCTTTCTTGGCTGCCTTGGCTTCCTTGATGAAGAACACCGATGCTGCGCCAAGCAACAGGAAGATGCCGGCAAGCACCAGCATATCCACCTCTGGAGCTGCTCCGCCTTCGGGCGTGAGTGCCTTCAATATCGGTCCGCCAAGCACGGCTGCAACTATCTGCGGCAAGCATATCGTGCAGTTGAACAATCCAAGATAGGTTCCCATCTTGGGGTTGCCCTGAAGCGCATTGGTAAAAAGCGTGAACGGCAACGCCAACATTCCTGCCCAGGCTGCTCCTATCAGCAGGAAGCTAACCCACAGCACAAACTGGTTGGTGACCCAGTAAATCGAGATAAAGCCCACGCCGCCAATGAGAAGGCTCACCACATAGGCAAGCTTGTAGCTCTTGAACTGAGGTATCAGAGCTGCCCAGATGATTGAGCCTACCGCCTGCACCGCAAACACTACGCCCACCCAGTTGGCTGCTGCCTGATAGCCTTCACTCGCAGTGTCGGTTGTGCCCCAGCACTGCGCTGCAATCGCTCCCGGCGTATAGGTCCACATATACATAAATGCTGCCCAGCAGAAGAATTGCACAAGTCCTATCGAGATGAAGGTGTAAGGAATGCTCACCTTCTTTGCTGCAGGCTTCGCCTCGGCCTTGGTTTCGGCTGATTCCTCTTCTTCATTTCCAAACTGTGCCATCTCCTCAGGCGAATATTCTTTCACATTCACCGTGGTGTAGATTACACACAGTATGAGTATGGCTGCACCTATATAGAATGAATAGATCACAGAGTTGGGTATCACTCCCTCGGGTGCAACATTCTGCACGCCGAAGAATGTGAAGATATATGGGAACAGATAGCCCACAAGCGAACCTGCATTGCACAGAAACGACTGTATGCTATAGGCAAGTCCCTTCTGCTTAATGTTCACCATGTCGCCCACCATCATCTTGAATGGCTGCATGGCTATATTAATAGATGTGTCGAGAAACATCAGCGACATCAGTCCGAATAGCATCGTGCCCGTCAAGCCCCACATAACCACCTGAGTGGTCAAGCCCAGCGAACCGGCATTGGGGAGCATCAGCATCACAGCTACTGCTACTATTGCGCCAACAAACAAATAAGGGATTCTACGTCCGAAGCGGCACCACGTCTTATCCGACAGCAAGCCGATTATCGGCTGCACTATCATTCCCATCAGTGGCGGAAGAATCCAGAAGAACGATAATTGGTGTGGGTCAGCACCAAGCGTTGCGAATATGCGGCTGATATTCGCACTTTGTAAAGCATAGGCAATTTGAACGCCAAAGAATCCGAAGCTTAGATTCCACAGCTTCCAGAAACTCAAGTCAGGTTTTGTTCTCATGTACGTTATTAATATTTTTGTTTATGTTAAGTTGATTTTTTATTGTTGTGAATCATACCAAAAACCACTGCGCCGAATCGCTTGGTTTGGTCAAGTCCCTTTTTAATTTGCAAAAATAATACATTTTTCTAATTAATTTCACACTTTACGCTCAATTTTTCTCACGAGCCCCCAATATTTTTTTCAAGATTTTATTATGGAAAGAGCGCAACCGGAGGTGTAAGGGCTTGAAACGACTGCCGGAGGTGGCTTTTGAGCAAAAAAATGGATATATAGGTGATGGTTTCAGAAAAAAGTAGTATTTTTGTCAATATGAATGAACAGTATGAAATTTTGATGGAGTTGCTTGGGGCAGGCGTAGGAACCAAGGAGCGATTCTGCGCCAAGCCCACCGATGCTGAATGGCGGTGGCTGCACGCTGAGGCTGTGCGCCAGTCGGTGGTCGGTGTAGCGTTTGCAGGGCTGGAGCATATTCCGGCAGCTTCGAGAGACACCGACGAGCCGGACAATACTCCCGACATTATATCAAAGCCTCCTACCGATTTGCTGATGCGATGGACCATGGAGGTGCAGAGGCTTAGAGCACTGAATGCTAAATTTGATGCTGAAGCACGCAGGCTCACCGAACTCTTCGACAGTCTGGGGCTGTATTCAGTGATTCTGAAGGGACAGGGCAATGCGATGCTCTATCCCGAAGCCGCTCCGCGCACTCCGGGCGACATCGACATTTATGTGGAGGGCGGCAAGAGCGAAGTGCTCAAGGTGCTGCGCCGTGAGGAACTGCTCGATGAGCACGACACTCCATCGTATCACCACGCACACATGAAAACGGGGAAGAGCGGCATCATCATCGAGGTGCACTATCGCCCATCGTCGGGATTGAGCACTCCGTGGCGAAACCGCCGTTTCCAGCGTATTCTCAATGAGGAAATCAAGAAGTCGAAGATGACCGATAAGGGCTTCCGCGTGCCGACTGCGACATTCAACCTGCTGATGCAGTTAGCCCACATTCAGCGCCACTTCATCAATTCGGGCATAGGATTGCGACAGATTATAGATTTCTGCTATGTAATCAAGAATGCCGATGCGGGCGATGTGGAGCGCTGCAGCAAGCTGCTTCAGGGCTTGGGAATGAAGCGTGTGGCGCAGGCAGTGATGTGGATAGCAAGTAAACTACTGGGATTCACATTCCACACCCGGCTCGCCTATCCATCACAGCGATGGGGTGAGATGCTGCTTGCCCACATTGTGAACGATGGCAACTTCGGGCAATTTGCCGAGAGTGAGGGCTACACTTTTGTGCATCGCATTGCAGTGGAGCAGCTGCGGAAGCTGCGGCTGATGCCAATGTGCCCATCGGAGGTGGTGTGGGGCGAGATTCGCTATCTCATTGAGGTGATGAAGACGATACCGGAGCGCATAAGTAAGCGCAGGCTTGCACTTGGCGACCGTAAGGTGCGCACGGTGGATATGTAAGACTGCATTCACCGAAGGAAAAACTTTATAAAATTGCTTTTTATGGACGAAATGAAGAAATACAAGGTGGCAGGGCACCTGTTTGGCGTGAGAATATGTGACGGATTGAAGCTCGATCTGTCGCAATATGAGCCATTTGCGACAAGCGAGGGTACCCCCCTGTTCACTCTCGACGTGCAGTGTGGCACTGATGATACACTCGGAATGGAATTTACCCCTGAGTCGCGACAAGATTCGCTCGGGCAGCTCATTGAAAGCGGCACATTGCCCGACGGTCGCCGTGTGATACGCATAGGGTGGGAAGGAACGGCTTCACTGATGGTGAGCGACCCTGACTATACAGCTGCTACGCTCTATCTCGACCGCCGCTACCGCAACGTGACGCTCGAATACTCGCTGATGCTGCTCTACGCCTTCCGTACCGCACCGCTCGGCACTCTGTCGTTCCATGGGTCGATGGTGGTGAATGGCGACAGGGCATATATCTTCCTTGGCGTAAGCGGAACAGGCAAAAGTACACATTCGCGGCTTTGGCTTGAGAATATTCCCGGCACTTGGCTTCTCAACGATGACCACCCGGTGGTGCGCGTGGCCGACGACGGCAGTGTGACAGCCTACGGCTCGCCCTGGAGCGGAAAGACCCGCTGCTACATCAACGACAGCCGCCAGCTCGGCGCTCTTGTGCAGCTGAGCCAGGCTAAGGAAAACCGGATACGCCGACTATCGCCTGTTGAGGCATACGTGGACATTATTAACTCGGTGGCAGGAAAGCGCTGGGAGCGACGAATGGCTGACGGAATACACGCTGCCGTAGAGGCAATAGTGGCTTCGGTGGGATGCTGGCACCTGGGGTGTCTGCCCGATGCCGATGCAGCAATGCTGTGCTACTCAACAGTGAAAATTACCGGCACATCAACTGTACCCGGGCCGTCGGATTCTTCAAATAAATCAGGCGAATAATCTCTCGTGAGCGATGAAAATGGAATTTTCTGACAAGGCTCTGATGGGCGAGGTGGAGCGCGTGATAGCCGAGGGAAAATCGGTGCGGCTGCCGGTGCGCGGTCGCAGTATGCTGCCGTTTATCGTTGGCGGACGCGACAGTGTAGAGCTGCACCCGTTTCGGAAAGAAGATTTGCAGATAGGTAGTGCTGTGCTTGCGTGGGCCGATGGCAACCACTATGTGATACACCGCATAGTATCTATCGACGGTAACAGGCTCGAACTGCTTGGCGATGGCAACCTTGCACTACGCGAAAAGTGCGACATTGCCGATGTGATAGCTGTGGCACATCGGGTGATAACGCCCCGAGGAAGCCGCAGCCTCACAAGCCGTCGGGCAATGGCGCAATGGCGGCTTTGGAACAGGCTGTTGCCGGTGCGCCGATGGCTGCTGCTCGTGTATCGCCACATCGTCATTCGTAGAAATGAATTTTAAATAAGAAACAGAAAACGATATGAGAACAAAGAAAGGATTTACGCTCCGCACGGTGTGCGGTGAGAATGTGCTGATGGCAGAAGGACTTGAAACCATCGACTTCGGCAAACTGATACGTCTGAATGGAACTTCGGCTTTTATGTGGCAGGAGGCAGTGCGTCAGGGAGAGTTCACTCCCGAGTCGCTTGCCGAGGCTATCTGCCGTGAGTATGCCGTTGATGCCGAGAAGGCTCTCAGCGACACTAAAGCGATGCTTGAACGCTGGACTAAAGAAGGATTGTTAGAGGCGTGAGCTACGCACGATGGTTTTGGCGACAGCTGTCGGCAATAGGCACTAATGTGACTGTGCGGACGGTGTCCGGAGTTGCACAGGTGGGCTTCGGACTGCTCATTGTGTGGCTAAGCCGCCGCTTTATCGACCATGCGGTGACCGGTGATGTTGTTTGGGTTGATGCCGCCCTCATATTCGGAGCATTGGCTGTGTCGATTGCATTGAGGCAGACCGGTTTCTATCTTGGCAACCTCGCTTGTGTCACGCAGCAGAATGTCATTCGCAGCCGTCTCTACCAACGGCTGCTCTACCGCAAGCTATATACGGCAGCCGAACGGCTACATTCGGGCGACATCGGACTGCGGCTTGAACGCGACATTGAGGCTGTGTCGGAAGTTACAGCCGATGTGTTTCCGCGCCTGATGGTGACGGCGGTGCAGCTGCTTGGGGCGTTCGTTCTGCTACACTCAATGGATGCGCTGCTGGCATGGTGCTTGCTGCTGGTTACGCCTGTAGCCTTGGTGAGCGCGAAATATCTTGCACACCGCTTAAGACAGATGACGCTCGACATTCGTGCGTGCGAAAGCCGTGTGCAGATGCTTGTGCAGGAGACGGTGGAGCACGAAATCACTCTGAAAACGCTTGAGAGCGCACCTCAGCTTCATTCCCGTATGGCATGGCTGCAACAAACTCTACACAGCTTGGTGACACGTCGCACGCGCTTCACCATGATAAGCAGGCTGATACTGTCGGCAACATTCGGGGCGGGTTATTTCGGGGCATTTGTGTATGGTGGATTCCAACTTCGCGACGGAGCTATCACATTCGGTGTGATGGCGGCATTCTTGCAGCTCGTCAGCCAGATACAGAACCCGATACTTTCGGCTCTCTCGATGGTGCCACAGATAATGCACGCCACAGCGAGCGTTGACCGTCTGCGCGAGATAGAGGATATGGAGCAGGAACACACAGCCC
>CALZFJ010000101.1 GCA_945645715.1 uncultured Prevotellaceae bacterium
CGGGTGTGAGAATCTCGCTGATTCAGCTGTTCCTTATGCGCATCCGCAAAGTACCCGCCAATGTGATTGTCCAAGCCCTTATCGAGGCCCACAAAGCCGGATTAAGCGAGGTGACACGCGATGACCTTGAAGCCCACTATCTCGCAGGAGGTAAGGTTGAGAAAGTGGTTCACGCCCTTGTTTCGGCTGCTAAAGCCAATATCGACCTCGAGTTCAAGATGGCTACAGCTATCGATCTTGCCGGACGTGATGTATTCCAGGCAGTGCAGATGTCGGTAAATCCCAAGGTAATCGACACTCCACCGGTTACAGCTGTCGCCAAGGACGGAATCCAGCTGATTGCCAAGGCTCGCGTAACAGTGCGTGCCAATATCCGCCAGCTTGTGGGTGGAGCAGGGGAGGACACCATTCTTGCTCGTGTGGGAGAGGGCATTGTGTCGTCGATCGGTTCATCTGAAAGCCACAAACAAGTGCTTGAGAATCCTGATTCCATTTCAAAACTGGTATTGAAGAAGGGTCTTGACTCGGGTACGGCATTTGAGATTCTTTCCATTGATATTGCCGACATTGATATAGGCAAGAACATTGGCGCGACACTGCAAATCGACCAGGCTCAAGCCGACAAGAACATTGCTCAGGCGAAGGCAGAGGAACGCCGTGCCATGGCTATCGCCCTTGAGCAGGAGATGAAAGCCAAGGCCCAGGAGGCTCGTGCCAAAGTGATTGAAGCCGAAGCTGAAGTACCTCTTGCTATGGCTGAAGCTTTCCGCAGCGGTAATCTCGGCATAATGGACTATTACCGCATGAAAAATATGGAAGCCGACACTTCAATGCGTGAGTCGATTGCACGCCCGTCAACTCCAACACAGAAATAGTATCAAACTGTCACAATTCACAAAAATCTGTGGGTGCCGCATCTCACAGATTTTTTGTGGATTGAAATAAAAAACTCAATTCAAATCATGGTTGATTTTAGAGAGATAACCAAAAACAGCAAGCTTTATAATTTTCACTCACATACACAATTCTGCGATGGCAGAGCCACAATGGAGGAATTTGTGGTAGAGGCTGTAAAGCGAGGATTCACACACTACGGATTCACACCACACTCGCCCATACCATTCTCTTCTCCATGCAATATGAAGCACGAAGATGTACCTGCCTATATTGCTGAGTATAAACGCCTCAAGAATGCTTATGGCGATAGCATCAATCTATTCCTCTCTATGGAAATCGACTACCTTGGAGAACATTGGGGTGCAACCAACAGCTTCTTCGACTCGCTTCCGCTCGATTACCGTCTTTCGTCGGTACACTTTATTCCTTCTTTCGTAGATAGCAGCGAAATGGTCGATATCGACGGCAATTTCCTGTCGTTCCGGAAGAAGATGGGTATTTACTTCGGCAACGACATTGAGGCTGTGGTGCGTTCTTTCTATGCACAATCACTTTCCATGATTGAAGCCGGAGGATTCGACATTATCGGTCATTTCGACAAAATCGGGCACAATGCAGGTCACTTCAGCGAAGGAATTGAGCGCGAGAAGTGGTATATCGAGCTCGTAGAGCAGACTTTCGAGGCAATAATGGACAACAACCTCATCATCGAAGTAAACACTAAGGCTCTCAAAGACCACTATCGCACATTCCCAAATGAGCAGTTCTATTATCTGCTCACAAAATATAGTGCACCGCTGCTAATCAACAGCGATGCACACTACCCTGAACTCATAAATGCCGGTCGAGAAGAAACAATGTCGCTCCTCGCCACCTACGGTATAAATCTATAATTCAGAAAGGACACTTAAAGCCCTTCTCCTGAATATAATCAAGGAACACTTGTGAGAAGTGCTCATTGTTGGCGCGGTTGTAGCGAATGTCGGTAAACACATGTGCAAGCGAAGGCTTTGCGTTCTCCTTCACATACTGTTTGTTCACCTCAAGCGATTCCTTTTCGGCATATAACGACTTGATTCTTGCAGAATTATAGTCAGAATACCGCTCATTGTGTAAGATTGCAGCCAATGGCAGCCGTTCAGCCTTTGGTTCGGCATCGGCATTTGCCGGATATCCCACCGAAAGGGTTATAATGGGAACAACCATATCGGGTAGTTCCAACACCCGGGCAATATCAGGGGCATTGTAGGTGGTAGTGCCTAAATAGCAGCAGCCAAGACCATCCATTTCAGCCACAGTACAGAATTGCTGGGCGAAAATTGTCACGTCGAGCACTGCACCTAAGAACGACTGGAAATTCCCATAGCAAGGCTCGGCGCCCGATGCCTCACACCATTTATCAAAGCGGTTGAAATCGGCGCAAAAAGTAAGTACAACAGGGGCATTTGTTACCATCGGTTGATTGAAATGGCACGGAGAAAGCCGTTGTTTCATTTCGCTATCGCGGGTCACAACCACACTATACAGTTGCATACCACCGAGTGTGGGAGCTTGCATGGCTTTTTCGAGCAATGAATTAAGCAACTTTTCATCAATCTCAGCATCTGAGTAGCGACGTATGGTTTTTCTTTTAAGGAAAAAATCTGTATCCATATTTGTGTAGAAATTAATTATTGCCCGAAGTTATACAAATCTCTCCACATTTGCAAGACATTGCTGCAGTCGATGCAACAAATATTCAATATCAATGTGGAGATGGAAAACCTTAATTTTCAAGCCGATAATGTGTGATAATTACTTTTTGGGAAAGTTTTTTAACTGTCAATTTACACAAACCTCTGAATATCAATAATTTGAAAATTTTTCCAGAAAACTATACAGATTTTTTTGCGTATCAATTTTTTTCGTTTTATATTTGCAAAACAATTCTGAACTTAAAAACAAACAAAGACTAAAGTGGAAAATAAAACAACTTACACCTATGAAGAAGCCTACAGCGCTTCTTTAAAATATTTCAATGGTGATGAGTTGGCTGCAAGAGTGTGGGCAAGCAAATACGCTCTGAAAGATTCCTATGGACATCTCTATGAGGTTACGCCCGACGATATGCACCATCGCATCGCTTCAGAGCTGTCGCGAATTGAGCAGAAATATCCTAATCCACTCCCTGAAGACGAGATTTTCAATCTGCTACGCAACTTTAAATATATTGTTCCTCAAGGTAGCCCTATGGCTGGAATTGGCAACAATTTCCAGGTTGGGTCGCTTTCCAATTGCTTTGTGATTGGACTTGACGGTGCTCCTGATTCTTATGGTGGCATTATCCGCATCGACGAGGAACAAGTTCAGCTCATGAAGCGCCGTGGTGGAGTAGGGCACGACCTGTCTCATATCCGTCCTAAGGGTTCACCAGTTAAAAATTCAGCCCTTACCTCTACAGGAATTGTGCCTTTCATGGAGCGTTATTCAAACAGCACACGCGAGGTGGCACAAGATGGCCGCCGTGGCGCACTTATGCTCACCGTGAGCATCAAGCACCCCGATTCCGAGAAGTTTATCGACGCGAAGATGACTGAGGGCAAGGTGACCGGAGCAAACGTTTCGGTACGCATCAGCGACGACTTCATGCAGGCTGCTATTGCAGGCGAGAAATACACTCAGAAATATCCAATCGACTCTATTGAGCCGATGGTCACCAAGGAGATTGATGCACAGGCTCTCTGGCGCAAGATTGTTCACAACGCATGGAAGAGTGCCGAGCCGGGTGTACTTTTCTGGGACACTATCATTCGTGAGTCGCTTCCCGATTGCTATGCCGACCTTGGCTTCAAGACTATCTCAACCAACCCTTGCGGTGAAATTCCACTTTGCCCCTACGATAGCTGCCGTCTTCTCGCAATCAACCTTTATTCCTATGTGAAGAATCCGTTCACACCTGAGGCTGAGTTTGATTTCGATTTATTCCGTCGTCACGTAGCCTGCGCACAGCGACTCATGGACGACATAATCGATCTCGAGATGGAGAAGATTGAGATTATTCGAGCTAAAATATTATCTGACCCCGAGACCGACGAAGTCAAGGCGGCTGAAGTCAAGCTCTGGGACAAAATTAAGGCTAAGACCCTCAAGGGGCGTCGCACAGGCGTAGGAACAACCGCCGAAGGCGATATGCTTGCAGCTCTTGGTTTGCGCTATGGAACTGAAGAAGCTATCAAGATGTCGGAATCGGTGCATAAGGCTCTTGCCCTTGCCGCCTATGGCTCCTCAGTGAATATGGCCAAGGAACGTGGTGCATTTGAGATATATGATGCAGAGCGCGAGAAAAACAATCCTTTTGTACTCCGCATTAAGGAAGCTGATCCTGCACTTTATGAGGAAATGGCACGTGTGGGACGCCGCAACATCGCATGCCTCACCATTGCTCCAACCGGCACTACCAGCCTTATGACTCAGACAACATCGGGAATCGAGCCTGTATTCTTGCCCGTGTATAAGCGCCGTCGCAAAGTGAACCCCGGTGATGCCGATGCTCACGTAGATTACACCGATGAAACCGGCGACAGCTTTGAGGAATATATCGTTTACCACCACAAGTTTGTCACTTGGATGGAGAAGAACGGCATCGATGCCACAAAGAAATACACTCAAGAAGAACTTGACAAGATACTTGAACAATCGCCCTATTACAAAGCCACATCAAACGACATCGACTGGCTTGCAAAGGTGCGTATGCAGGGTCGCATACAGAAGTGGGTGGACCACTCTATCAGTGTAACAATAAACCTTCCTTCTGATGTCAGTGAAGACCTCGTAAACGACCTCTATGTAGAGGCGTGGAAGTCGGGCTGCAAGGGTTGCACAGTCTATCGCGATGGCTCGCGCTCAGGAGTCCTTCTCTCTACCAAGAAAGATGAGCCCAAGCAGAAATACATGGCTGAGGAGGAGCACATTCTCAAGCGTCCAATCGAACTTGAAGCCGACGTTGTGCGTTTCCAGAATAACAAGGAGAAGTGGATTGCTTTCATAGGCAAGATTAACGACCGCCCATATGAAATCTTTACCGGTCTCGCCGATGACGACGAGGGTATATTCTGCCCCAAGTCGGTGACAAAGGGTACGATTGTAAAGGCTATCGACGAGAATGGCAACAAGCGCTATGACTTCCGTTTCGTCAACAAGCGTGGCTACAAGACCACCATTGAAGGTCTCTCCGACAAGTTCAATCCGGAGTTCTGGAACTATGCCAAGCTCATCTCGGGCGTACTCCGTTATGGAATGCCAATCGACCAGGTACTCAAACTTGTTGGAGGTCTTGACCTCGACAGCAAGTCGATTAACACCTGGAAAATGGGAGTGGAGCGTGCTCTCAAAAAATATTTGCCCAACGGCACTAAAGCCAGCGGACAGAAATGCCCGAATTGCGGTCAGGAAACCCTCATCTATCAGGAAGGCTGCCTGATTTGCACTTCGTGCGGAACATCGAAATGTGGTTGATTAGTAAATATAGTAATCGTTCGAAGGGTTGGCTGAGATTTTTTCAGTCAACCCTTTATGCTTTCTCAAAAAAAATTACTAACTTTAGCCAATAATTTCAAACCTATTGAATTCAAATCAACTAATATCATACTAAATAATTTATGAAATTAACTTTTAGCATAGATTATCGCACCAATTGGGGCGAATCTGTTTACCTGATGGGCAATATCATGGAGCTTGGCGGGAACATCGACGCAAAAGCCATAAAGATGGCTTTCGATGGTGGAAGTCGCTGGAGTGTGACCATTGCATTGCCCGAAACAACCGAAAGTTTCACTTATGGTTACATCGTCAGAAACGAACAAGGAACGGCAAGAACTGAATGGTGGGGACAACGCACTTTTACTGCCGTTGAAGGCGTTTCAGACTATGAACTTATCGACTCATGGCAGGAATTTCCTGCCGATAAGCCGCTATATTCTTCAGCATTCACACGTGGCATCTTCTCTCGTGGTAACGAAGATTGCACTGCCCGCAATGCAAAAGGAAATCTTGTACTGAAAATAAACGCTCCCTACGTTAAACGCAACCAGGTGCTTGCCGTCAGTGGCAGCTGTGATTCCCTTGGCAACTGGAACCCCGAAAAGGCTGTACGCCTTTGTGACTGCAAATTCCCGGAATGGCAGATTGCAGTGAATTTAAAGGCTGCCGACGTGAATGTGGAATATAAATTCCTGCTTCTCGACAAAGAGACCGGCAACATAGTTGCATGGGAGAACCACGACAATCGCGTTTTTGCCAACAAAGGCTTGAAAAATAATGAGATGGTGATTGTAAGCGGACTTACATTTGCCAATCCGCAACCCAACTGGCGCGGTGCCGGAACTGCTATCCCGGTATTCTCGCTCCGTTCAGCCGACGACTTCGGCGTTGGCGACTTCTACGACCTCTTCAAGATGGTTGATTGGGCAGCACTCACCGAGCAGAAAATGCTCCAGATTCTGCCTATCAACGACACTACAATGACCCACACATGGACCGACTCATATCCATATAATGCCAATTCCACTTTTGCCCTCCACCCGATGTTTCTCCGTCCGGAGGCTATCGGAACGCTGAGTGATAAGGCTAAACTTGCCGAGTATCGCCGCATTGCCGATGAGCTGAACGCCCTGCCTCAAATCGACTATGAGCGTGTGAACAGCACCAAGATGGCTTACGTCCGCGACCTCTTTGCCGAATTTGGTGAAGCTACTATGGCTACCGATGACTACAAGCAATTCATCGAGCGCAACAACTACTGGCTAAAGCCCTATGCTGCTTTCTGCGTGCTGCGCGACCAAAAAGGTACTGCCGATTTCAAGCAGTGGGCAAAATATGCTACCTATGAGCCGGAGATGATCAACCGATTCTGCGACGATAATTCTGCCGACATCAATTTCAATTGCTTCTGCCAGTATCACCTCGACAAGCAACTTCGCGCAGTGCGCGATTACGCCCACTCAAAAGGTGTTGTGCTCAAGGGCGACATTCCTATCGGCATAAGCCGCACAAGTGTTGATGCCTGGGTTTCGCCACAACTCTTCTATATGGATTGCCAGGCTGGTGCTCCACCTGATGACTTCTCAGTTCAAGGTCAGAACTGGGGATTCCCAACCTACAATTGGGAGGAAATGAATAAAGACGGCTTCCAGTGGTGGAAAAACCGCTTCAAGAAGATGGCTGAATATTTCGATGCCTATCGCATCGACCATATCCTTGGCTTCTTCCGTATTTGGCAAATTCCTATGAAAGCTCT
>CALZFJ010000102.1 GCA_945645715.1 uncultured Prevotellaceae bacterium
CCCACAATGGCATTCATAGGCTTTGTGGCAATGGGTGTGGCTATTATTTTCAAGAAAAAGTAACAAAAGATGGACATATTTCAATCAATAATTATCGCTATCGTCGAGGGACTCACCGAGTTTCTTCCCGTGTCATCGACAGGGCACATGATTATCGCCGAGGAAGCCCTTGGCGTGGAACACAACGACTTTGTGAACGCTTTCACCGTGATTATCCAGTTTGGTGCCATTCTTTCAGTGGTGTGGCTCTACTGGAAACGCTTCTTCCACCTCAATGAGGTGCCTGCCGGAGCTACAGGGCTGAAGGCTTTCCTCATACGCTACGACTTCTACTGGAAGCTCCTCGTAGCATTCATCCCGGCTGCTGTGATAGGCTTCCTGCTTGGCGACTTCATCGACAGCCTGCTCGAGAATGTCACCGTGGTGGCTGTGATGCTCGTGATTGGCGGTGTGCTGATGCTCTTCGTGGATAAGTGGTTTAACCGCCCCGACACTGCACCGCTCACCGAGAAGCGTGCCCTCACCATAGGCTTCTACCAGTGTATAGCCATGATACCGGGAGTGTCGCGCTCAATGGCGACTATAGTGGGTGGTATGCAGCAGGGGCTTTCGCGAAAAGACGCTGCCGAGTTCTCATTCTTCCTTGCCGTGCCCACCATGTTTGCCGCCACTGCCTACAAGCTGCTGAAGCTCGTCATCGAGCCTGAATCGCTCAAGCTGCTCAGCGACAACATCGGTGTGCTGCTCATAGGCAACGTAGTGGCATTCATCGTGGCATTGCTCGCCATCAAGTTCTTCATAAGCTATGTTACGAAATATGGCTTCAAGGCTTTTGGTTACTATCGCATAATCGTGGGTGCCGCAATCATCATCATGGGATTGTGCGGCATCAGCATGGAAGTGTAATTGCCCATGAGCGAGAAGTTAAACCCTATTGTAGGCGAAGTGTTCTATGTGGATAAGCCTCTGCACTGGACGTCGTTCTACGCCGTGAAGCACATTCGTGGCGTGCTGCAGAAGCGGCTCGGTATGAAAAAACTGAAGGTGGGACACGCCGGAACGCTCGACCCTCTTGCCACAGGCGTGCTGATAGTGTGCACAGGGCGTGCCACAAAGCGCATCGACGAGCTTCAGGCTCACGTGAAGGAGTATGTGGCTACGGTGAAACTCGGTGCCACCACGCCTTCGTTCGATCTGGAGACCGAAATCGACGCCTCCTATCCCTGGGAACACGTCACGCGCGAGGAAGTGGAACGCGTGCTGCAAGAGCGGTTCACCGGAAGCATCGAGCAGGTGCCCCCGGCATTCTCGGCATGCAAGGTCGATGGCAAGCGTGCCTACAAGATGGCTCGCAAAGGGCGTGAGGTGGAGCTGAAAGCCAAGACGCTCATTATCGACGAGATTGAGCTGCTCGACTGCTCGCTGCCCGAAATCACCATCAGGGTGGTGTGCAGCAAAGGCACCTACATTCGTGCCCTCGCCCGCGACATCGGCGAAGCCCTTGGCAGTGGGGCCCATCTCACGGCATTGCGCCGCACCCGCGTGGGCGACGTGCGCGTGGAGCAGTGCATGGCGGTAGATGAACTGAAGCATCGGCTCAGCGAGGCTGAATATGTGAGCCAAGAAGAGGCTCTGCAGCAACTGCAAAACGGCAGCAATGCTTAATGCGCACACAATTATTTATTTTGAAAGAATTTTTTAAGGTATAAAACATATTAGGTCAAAACAAGGAATATGAAACTATCTGAGTTTAAATTTAAGTTGCCCGAGGAGCTGATTGCAAGCGAACCGGCTCCCGTGCGCGATGAATCGCGTCTTTTGGTTCTCCATCGCAAGACCGGTGAAATTGAGCACCGTGTGTTTAAGGAGATTCTCGACTACTTCGACGATGGCGACTGCTTCATCTTCAACGACACCAAGGTGTTCCCTGCTCGCCTCTACGGCAACAAGGAGAAGACCGGTGCCAAAATCGAAGTGTTCCTGCTGCGTGAGCTGAATGAAGAGCACAAGCTTTGGGACGTGCTCGTGGAGCCTGCACGCAAAATCCGCATCGGCAACAAGCTCTATTTCGGACTCGACGACTCTATGGTGGCTGAGGTTATCGACAACACCACTTCGCGAGGCCGCACTCTGCGATTCCTCTACGACGGCCCGCACGATGAGTTTAAAGCCAACCTTTTCGCTCTTGGCGAGACTCCTATCCCTCTATATATCAAGCGTGAGCCTACTCCCGAAGATGCCGACCGCTACCAGTGCATCTTTGCCAAGAATGAGGGTGCCGTGGTGGCTCCTGCCGCCGGTTTCCACTTCAGCCGCGAGCTGATGAAGCGCATGGAAATCAAGGGCGTTGATGCCGGTTTCCTCACTATGCACTCCGGACTGGGTAACTACCGCGAAATCGACGTGGAAGACCTCACCAAGCACCGCATGGACTCAGAGCAGATGGAGGTGACCGATGAGCTGGTGAAGCTCGTGAACACTGCAAAAGACCGCGAAAAGCGCGTATGCGCCGTAGGCACTTCTACACTCCGCGCCGTGGAGAGCACCGTGGGAATGAACGGTCACATCAAGGCTTACTCGGGCTGGACCAACAAATTCATATTCCCGCCCTACGACTTCACTGTGTGCGACTCGCTCGTGAGCAACTTCCACATGCCCTACTCCATCATGCTCATGATGGTGTGTGCATTTGGCGACTACGAGAAGGTGATGAATGCCTACAACGTGGCAGTGAAGGAGAAATACCGCTTCGGTGCCTACGGCGACGCAATGCTTATCACCGAGTAACCTCGGCTGACCTTCCTGACCAGTCCAACTGATCCCATTGGTCCTATTGGTCCTATTAGTCTTATGAAAAATGAATGAATTTAAGCGAATTGCAGTAAAGATTGGCAGCAATGTGCTCACCCGCCCCGACGGGACGCTCGACATCACACGCATGTCGGCACTTGTTGACCAGCTCGCTGCCCTGCACCGCTCGGGCGTAGAGGTGATTATGGTCACCTCGGGTGCCGTAGCGTCGGGACGCAGCGAGATGAAGCGCAGTGTGGGGCAACGTCACCTCGACTCGGTGTCGGCACGCCAGCTATTCTCGGCAGTGGGCCAGGCAAAGCTCATCAACCGCTATTATGAACTATTCCGCGACCACGACATCGTGTGCGGTCAGGTACTCACCACCAAGGAGAATTTCGCCACACGCCAGCACTATCTCAACCAGAAGCACTGCATGGAGGTGATGCTTGAGAATGGAGTCATTCCCATCGTGAACGAGAACGATACAATATCGGTTACGGAGCTTATGTTTACCGACAACGACGAGCTGTCGGGACTTATCGCCACAATGATGAGCACCGACGCTCTTATCATTCTAAGCAACATCGACGGCGTGTACGACGGTGACCCGCAATTGCCTGAGTCGCGCGTAATCACCGACATATATCCTGAAAATGACCTAAACAGCGACTCCTTCATTCAATCGAAGAAATCGACCTGCGGACGTGGCGGAATGGGCACGAAATATCGCATATCGCAGAAAGTTGCCGACGAGGGTATAGCCGTGGTGATAGCCAACGGACGCCGCGACAACATATTGCTCGCCATCACTTCGGGCCGCCACGATGTGCCTTTCACCACATTCCACCCCTCTACTCGCCCCACCTCGAGCGTAAAGAAGTGGATTGCACACAGCGAAGGCTTCGCAAAGGGAGAAATCCATGTGAACGAGGGTGCTATGAAGGCGCTCACTTCACCACAGGCATCAAGCCTGCTGCCGGTGGGAGTAACCAAAGTGGTGGGTGAATTTGAGAAAGACGACATCGTGCGCATTGTCGCCCCCGACGGACACACGTTTGCCGTGGGACGCATCGGCTGCGACAGCACCCGCGCCACTGCCCTTGCCGGCAAGCAGGGTGGCAAGCCACTGATTCACTATGATTATCTCTACATAGAATAAGTTATTAGGTTATAGGTAAACCTCTTTCCTCTCCACTAAGAAAATTTATTATGGGAAATCTCACTGAATTGTTCAGCAGCGTGCGCCTGGCTTCGCGCAAGCTCAATCTTATCGACGAAAACAAAATAAATGCAGTGCTTTGCCGCGTGGCTGATGCTGCCGTGGCACACACTGCCGATATTCTTGAAGCCAACAAGCAGGACTTGGCTCGCATGGAGCCGTCGAACCCCAAATACGACCGACTGATGCTCACCGGGCAGCGCATCGCCGACATTGCCGCCGACATGCGCCGCGTGTCGCAACTCCCCTCGCCTCTTGGCAGGGTGCTCGCTGAGTGGACTCAGCCAAACGGCATGGTCATCAAGAAGGTGAGTGTGCCCTTCGGCGTGATTGGCATCATCTATGAGGCTCGCCCGAATGTTACTTTCGACGTGTTCTCACTTTGCCTAAAGAGCGGAAATGCCGTGATAATGAAGGGTGGAAGCGATGCTGCCTGCTCTAATGAGGCTATCGTGAAGGTGATTCACAGCGTGCTGCGCGAGGAGGGCATCGACACCGCCTGCGCTACTTTGCTGCCTCCATCTCACGAGGCTACAGCCGAAATGCTCAATGCTGTGGAATATGTGGATCTCATCATTCCGCGCGGAAGCAAAAACCTCATCAACTTCGTCCGCGACAACTCGCGCGTGCCGGTGATAGAAACCGGTGCCGGAATATGCAACTGCTATTTCCACTCGTCGGGCAATCTGGAGAAAGGTCGCCGCATAGTGATGAACGCCAAGACTCGCCGCGTGAGCGTGTGCAACGCCCTCGACTCACTCATAATCGACCGCAACCGTCTCGCCGACCTGCCTCAACTCGTGGCTCCGCTTGCCGAGAAGCACGTCACTATCTATGCCGACGAAGAGTCTTTTGCATCGCTCACAGGGCTATATCCCCACTTGGAGCACGCCACTGCCGACGACTGGGGGCATGAATATATGGACTATAAAATGTCGCTCAAGACCGTGAGTGGCATCGATGAAGCTCTCGACCACATAGCACGCTACTCGTCGCGCCACAGCGAGAGCATAGTGGCTGAAGATGCCGAGGCGCAAGCACGCTTCCAGAAGGAGGTAGATGCAGCATGCGTGTATGTGAACCTACCCACCTCGTTCACCGACGGCGGACAATTTGGCTTCGGAGCCGAAATAGGCATCTCCACACAGAAGCTCCACGCCCGCGGACCGATGGCTCTGCCCGAAATCACCACCTACAAATACCTCATCACCGGCAACGCCCAAATCCGTTCCTAACCCACACAAAGCAGCAAAAAAGACAAAGCCTTGATATTCAACAGAATTGACGCCCTAAATCAGAGCAAAAGTCCGCCAAATTGAAGAAAAATTCCTCATTTTGGCGGACTTTTGCCATACTTTCATATCAGAAAAGGTGCCGATACCGGGCGAAAAGAGGCAAAAATCAGCACTTTTCGCCCGCTATCGGCGTGTTTTTCAAAGAAAAGTTGTAAATTTGCCATTAATTAATGGATTTATGTTATGACTGATGAGATTATTGGCAGGCACAAAGAGCAGGATTTGCTGAGTGAATATCTTGGCTCAGGCAGAGCTGAGTTTATTGCTGTGTATGGTCGTCGCCGTGTGGGAAAGACGTTCCTTATTCGCAAATATTTCAAGAATACATTTGCATTTGATATGACCGGAGTGCTCGAAGGCACTCGCATAGAACAAATGGCGGCCTTCAATACAGCCTTGAAAATCTATGGCTATCAAGGCAAGAAATGCAACACATGGCTCGACGCATTTTTTGCGCTTCGTGAATTGCTTGAGCGAAAAATGCGCGAGGGCGAGAGACAGGTGATTTTCATCGATGAGTTGCCATGCCTTGATACTCCTAAAGCCGGATTTGTGAAGGCCTTGGGACATTTTTGGAACAGTTGGGCTAATTGGCACCCCGAGATAATGCTTATCGTGTGCGGCTCAGCGACTTCGTGGATGGTAAGGAATGTGATTGACAATCATGGTGGACTTCACGACCGTGTCACTCACGAAATGGCATTGCATCAGTTCTCACTGTCGGAGGCTGAGGAATTTTTTAATGCCAAGGGTTTTATGTGGAATAGACTGAGTGTGATGCAAGCCTATATGGCAGTGGGTGGCGTGCCATACTATATGAGCCTTTTCAACCGAAAGGAAAGTCCGGCAATGGCTATCGACCGACTTTTCTTTGCAGAAAAAGCTGAGATGAGAAGCGAATATCGACGTCTCTTTTCTTCTCTATTCCGCAATCCTCAGCCATATCTCGACATAATTTCAGTGCTTGCTTCCAAGCGAAACGGATTGACCCGCGATGAAATATCTCAGTTCCTTGGCAACCACAACAATGGGCATCTGGGTGATATGCTTACCGACTTGGAGTATTGCGATTTTATCAGAAAATACCGCGTACAAGGGAAGGGCGTAAAGCGTAACTCAGCAATTTACCAATTAGTCGATTTCTACACTATATTTTATCATACTTTTGTGAAATCCAAATCGGCAAATGATGGATTCTGGACTCAAAACCTTGAAACTCCAAGGGTAAACACATGGTATGGGCTTGCTTTTGAACGTATCTGCCAAGCTCATATACTGCAGATTAAGGCTGCTCTCGGCATAGCAGGTATAAGGTGCGACGTGTATTCGTGGCGCAGTTCAAGCTCAGAGAACGGTGCTCAGATTGATATGATAATTGACCGTGCCGACAACACCATCAACATCTGCGAAATTAAATATAGCAAGGGTGAATATGACATTAAAAAAGATGAATACCTCAAAATAAGGAATCGCATTGACACCTTTGTCAACGAAACCTCCCAAAGGAGTTCCATTGTGCCAATACTAATCACTACATTTGGTGTGGTGCGTGGTGCTTACAGCGACCAGATTCCCATTCAATTGACTCTTGATAACTTGTTCTGAACCTAATAAAGTAGCAAAAAGTGCCGATAGCGGGCGAAAAAGGGCAAAAATCGGCACTTTTCGCCCGGTATCGATGCATTTTCGATTATAATCGAAAATTCTGCCAGAATCAGCAATTTTTTCGTCTATAATCGGAAATTTTTCCAAAAATCACAGATTTTTCGATTGTAATCGAAAAAATTAGCGGCGGAGGAGGCGGGTTACTACAAGCCAGCCGCCGATGATTTGCAGAAGCATACC
>CALZFJ010000103.1 GCA_945645715.1 uncultured Prevotellaceae bacterium
TCATTGTCCTTATAGTAGTACCAGCAATAATAAATCGAAGCTTCGAGGTCATCCTCTCCACCCGGTGCTTCCCAACCGCGAGCTGCATAGGTGTAAATCTGCTCCCAATCCTCGTCAGTGCGAGTAATATAGTTGGCAATGGTTTCAGCAAAGTCCTCACGCATCTGTGAGCTACCATAGTTTGTTACAATTCCAAGAGAGTTGATGCGAGGCTCCCACTGGTCTTGCCAGTTGTTGTCGTCGTACTTACCATTTGAAATCTGAGAGAAATCGGTAGGAATTGACTTAGTCTGGTGCAAGATGTGAGCAAACTCGTGGTGCATGGTCTTGAAGTAGAACTCATTCATTGTCGCAAAGCTATTGGCATTAAGCTCATTCACGCGGAAAAGCGACACCTTGATACCACCCTCAGCAAGTCCGAGCACCATTGTACCGGTCTGTGGGTTGTAAGCCGGCGAACCGATAAGGTGAATAATGCGGGGGCCATAGCTCTTGAGGAACTCTTCGCCTGCAAGCTCATCATATACATCAAACCAAAGATATTTAGTAAGCACAGCCAAATCCACTGCCTTGTCGTACTCGGCAGGAACAAGGTTGTAGTTCATATCAGTACCCACATCCTGCATCTTGTAGCGGAATTCAAGGTTGTAGGGAGTGAGATACGACTCCTTGAGCCATTTGTCAAACTTATATGTGTAGCTGTTGGGGTCGAGTTCGTCTTCGTTGTCGGGGAAGATTGTGGGTCCGAACTCATCATCGCTACACGAGGCTGCTCCAAGCAGCGCAAAGGCTGCAAGGGCAAGCATCGATATATATTTTGTTGTCTTCATATTGCGTTAGAGAGATTATTATTTCACTTGTTCGTATTTCTTTTCTACCGTGAGGTCACTACCTGCCGAAGGTGTCTGCTTGATGCGGTCGTTAGGCTCAAGTCCTGCCGAGATTACCTCATTAGGAATCTGGAGTGCCTTGCGTGGGTCGAGCATGGTGAGAGTCTCAGTGCGAGAATCCTTACCAATCACATGAGTGATTTCAAGACCAAGACGCTTGATATCGAAGAAGCGCATACCATTGTGCACTGTGACGATGCGGCGGAAGTGTTGCACGCACTGGAGCACAGGAAGGTTAGCCTCTGTTACGCTATATTCTGTACTTGGGAACACCTCATCAATGTGGATAGGCTTGGCAATGCCATAACCGGGGTCTTTAGTGACATAGAACTTCTTTAGCAAGTCGTATGTTAGGTCATAATAACGGCTTTCATCGCCATCATCATTTGCTGTTGAGCGGAGTGAAAGCTCCCAAGTCTTCAGGTCGGCAATTGCTCCTTCAAGGTCGCCAAGGAATGCCTTAGCCTCGGCACGGCACATAAGTGTCTCCTCACCGAAGAACTCGCTGCGTACATTGTGAGCGTAGCCGATTCCTGCCACCTTGTCGGTGTATTCAAACAGCTCACCGAGTGTTCCTGCGAAGTAAGTTCCATACTCCGACTTTCCGGCCGAGCCGCACACACCATTGAAGCAGGGGTGCATTGCAAATGTCTCACCGCTCTGGCTGTTACGCCATTTCCACTGCTCCCATGTGGGACCGGGGCCCTGGATAGTTGCACGCTTTGCATCACGATTGGTGGTGTAGCGTCCGCCTGTCATGTGGCGGAGGAATCCAGAGTAGGTAGCTATAAGCATGAAGTTACGCTGATGTGTGATATTGGTGAAGTAGCGTGCAAAGTCGCTGATGTAGTAGAAGCGTGCTGCCTGTGCCCAGATATCGGTTGTAAACTGTGTTGCATCTACTCCTTCTCCACCAAGTGCGAGGTCGGCATACTTCAAACAATTCTTGTAGTCGCGAATAAAGAGATAGAAACGTGCTGCATAGGCATTGGCTGCCTGACGGTTGAAGTGGTACTTAGGCACATCGTAGTAGGAGTCGTTGATAAGTGGAAGACCCTCCTCGAGGTCTTTCTGGCACTGTGCATACACATCGGCAAGTGTGCCGCGCTCATATTGCACAAGCACCTTAGTCTCAGGCTTGGTGATATAAGGGATACCCTTGATTGACTTGCTCAGCTCCGGTCCGCGATAAGTCTCGCAGAAGATGTTAGCAAGAATAAAGTGTCCGTAGCTGCGAATAAGCAGAGCCTCACCCTTCACAGCCTTTACTTCAGGGTCATCGCCTTGACCTTCTTCCTCAAGCTCCTCTACGCGCTCAAGCACTGCATTAGCACAGGCGATAGAGTGATAGTAAGACTCCCACACGTCCGAGGGAGTATCCTCGCCGTTGGTAGCCTTTGCATCTTCAAATGCAAACAGCTCATTGTCGATAATGTCGTAGGCACCAAGGTTGTAGCGCACGCCCTGGTCGTTGGGTGAGTTATTGTCAATCATGTTGTCGCTCGAAAGCTCACAGATGCTCGAGTAGCTGCCTGTGGGGTAGCCATTCACCAAAAGCATACGAAGCTGCTCGGGAGTCTTCAGCTCCACGCGAGTGTCGGGCACTTTGTCGAGAAAGTCGTTGCAGGAAGTGAGTCCCACAAGTGCCACAGCTGCTAAATATGATATATGTGATAATTTCATCTTTCTATTATTTTAATATTCATTTTCAGTTGGTGTCTGTTCCGGTCGAAATGAGTGATTAGAGATAGGTTGTCCTCTTACCTCTCACCTCTTACCTCTCACCTCTTACCTATAAATTAGAGTCCGAAACGCACTGTGAGTGTAAACTGCTTAGGCGACGGTGTTGCCACACCACCACTGTTGAAGAACTCAGGATCCTGTCCGTTGAGCTTCTTGTCTGCATAGAGCAGGCACAGGTTGGTGGCCTGGAGCTTCACCGAGGCGTTGTTCAAGCGGAGCTTCGATATTACTATCTTCGGCAGGTCGTAGGTGAGCGACACCTCCTTCAGGCGGATAAATCCTCCATCGGCTATGCGCGCTGTCGAGTAGTTGTAAGCGTTATAAGCGTAGCCCAGCTGCGAGTCGTTGTAGTATTGGCGGCGCGATGCTATTACCGGAATATCGGTGATCAACTCATCACCCGGCTTCACCCAACGGTTCTTGAACTCCTTCGGCATTGAAGAAAGGTCGCTGTAGGCTGCCGAGAATACCGGGTCGAGGCGAATCTTGTTGCCGAATGAGTAGGTCATGAACACATTCAAGTGGAATCCTTTATAGTGGAACTGGTTGCCGAAACCTCCGGTGATTGTCGGGTCAACCGGACCTTCATATATGAGGTGGTCAAGCTTGTCAAACTCCTGGAAGTTGATATCCGACACTGTGAGTTCGTTATTCTCATTAATAAAGGTGGGAAGGCCCTCCTCGTTAAGTCCCATGAACGGGATAGAGAAGATGGCACGCACCGGATAGCCCTCCAATGGGAAACCTGAGCTTGTCACGAGGTCAATCACACGCGAACGAGCCTGAAGATCGGTAATCTTATTCTTTGCGTAAGCAAATGTGAGGTCGGTGGTCCACTGGAAGTCCTTCAGCTGCAAGTTGGTTGAAGAAATTGTGAACTCAACACCATGCGACTTCATCGATGCCACGTTGGCATACTTGGCGTTCTCACCTCCTACACCGGTTGTATAGATACGTCCGATAAGGTCGTAGTTGTTACGGGTGTACCAGTCGAACACAAGGTTCAAGCGGTTGTTGAGGAAACCGAGGTCAACACCAAGGTCAAACTCATGCTTCTTCTCATAGGTAAGCTCCTCATTGCCAAGGTTATCGAGGTTAAGACCGATTTCGTAGGCATCGGTCACAGGACGCCAAGGCTTGTAAGGATTGTAGATAGCGGTTGCATTTGAGATTGACGATGGACCGGCATCGGCAGTAAGCGAGTAAGATGCACGAAGTTTTGCGTGTGAGAGCACCTTATTGGCAAACCACTCCTCCTCGTGGACGTTCCATGCACCTGATACGTTCCACGTAGGCAACCAGCGCGACTGGCGGCTCATACCGAGTTTGTTCGAACCCTCGTAGCGGATTGTACCATTCAAGATGTAACGGCCTTTGAGTGAGTAGCTTCCGGTTGCGAAGAATGCCTCGCTACGACGGTAGCTCCAGCTGTCGCTATAGTAGTTGTGGTTCTCCTCATTCTGCTGTTTGAAAAGATGCCAGTCGATGAACGGAATATTACCGTTGTCATAGCAAATACCCCAACCCTCATAGTTCTCAGCGTGACGGTCGATTGAGCCGAACTCAAGTCCACCCATCAAGCTGGTGATGTGAATGCGGTTGAATGTCTTGTTGTACTGTGCTGTTGCACGCACGTCATACTGTGTAAGTGTGAACACATTGTGATATACGATACCACCCTTAGGCAAAACTGTCTCAGGCTGAGCGTTTTCTACATCGGGATCGGTGTAGAGGTAAGGGTTGTAAGCACGGATAGTTGCGTTCTCAGGGTCGATACCTGCGCGGTATGCCTTTGCCTGGTTCGACTCGTCTTTTACATAGTGGTTCTGAGTAGAACGGCTGTTACGATACGAACCGATTACGTTGAACTCAAGTCCCTGAATCGGGCGATAGTTGATTTCGGCCTGGAACTTCATATCAGTTACACCAATATCGATGTAGTTGTTGTCAAGCTCCTTAAAGATGTTGAAATCAGCATAGTTACGAGTCAAAGTAGCAGTCGGATCGGTTACGCGTGATGTATTCAAGGCGTAGCTGTAAGGGTTGATATCAAATCCACGCTTCACCTCACCCGAAACTACGTCAACGTCCTGGCTAAGAGTACCCGGAGCAGACTGCTTACGGAAAGAGTCGCTGGTCAAGAGCTTAACGCGAAGGGTCTTTGAGAGGTCGTAGCTTGCATTGGCGTTGAATGTGTAACGCTGCACGTCGCTCGACTTATACCAGCCCTCATCGTTCATGATTGAGAGTGAAGTATAGAAACGTCCCTTGTCAGTACCACCGGCAATGCTGACCGAGTGATTCTGAGTGATATTGTCATTGAAAAGGAGGTCAAACCAATCGGTGTTGCGGAACTCTGCCTCACGCAGGTAAGCGTTCTTTGCCTGAGTGGTATTTGGGAGTCCGAATTTACCATTCTGGTAGCTATCAATAAGTTTGTACATCGTACCGTAAACACCCGAAGATGAGCTGTTTGCGAGCGAAGCAAACTCCAGCCAGCCTTTCTGCTCCATCTCCTTGTAGATACCCATCTGCTCCTGTGAGTTACAGATGTTGAAGTTGGCATAATTAGGCTTCAGGCGGTAAGAGAACTCACCTGTATAGTTGATGCTTGTCTTTCCTGCCTTACCCTGCTTGGTGGTAACGACAATCACACCCGCCATAGCGCGTGCACCATAGATTGAAGTTGCCGAACCGTCTTTAAGAATCTGGAAACTCTCGATATCGTCGGAGTTAAGTCCGGCGATTGCCGATGCAATAAGTGTCTCAGCATCACCCGATGAGAGGTCGTCGGCCGAGATTTCCACCGCATCTTCAAGAATCACTCCATCTACCACCCAAAGTGGCTTTGAAGCACCATAAATAGATGTGGCACCACGCACACGGATCTTCGGAGCCGTACCGAAGGTTCCCGACACGTTTTGCACCGACACACCGGCTGCCTTTCCTTCGAGCGAGCGGCTGATATCTGCCACACCGTCGAGGCGAGCCTTTTCGGCTGAAATACTGGTAGTTGCACCGGTGAACAAGCGTTTATCCACCTTCTGCATACCGGTTACGACCACTTCGCTAAGCTGTGTTGCCGAACTTTCGAGCTTAATGGTCACCGGTTTTGTTGTGGCTGAAAACTCGTGGGGATTCATACCCACATAAGTAACCACCAACTTTGATTTACTCGATGGTGCTGTCACAGTGAACTTACCATCCAAATCAGTCGCAGTTGCAATATTGGTGCCCTTCACAGTGACGGTAGCGCCGATCACCGGCTCATCGTCTTCTGCTTGTAGCACAACACCGCTGACTTTTACCTGCGCTGTCGCAGCAAAGCCAACTAATGCTATTGCACACAATAGTAACTTTTTAAACATCATCATGCACTGTTTATTTGTGATATTGAATTTATTATTTTGTTTCCTAATTAATAATGTGATGCATCTACAGGCTATTCATATTCTTTACAGTCTCATCTTGCAATTGTAGATTTCAGCGTTTGCTTTCCCTAACAACAAGTTTCCAAAAGAATCTGTGTTAAATATCAGCTTGTAAAGCGTCAAAATTTGTGATATAAACCTATATTCTCTATATCGGCTACAAAGTAACTGCTTTTTTGTGAGAAAACCTAATTTTTTGACAAAAAAGTTACTTGTTTACTGACAATTGTTCACATTTTCCGCTATCTCAGCTATCAAAAATTTATCACACCACCACTCTTGCACCCATTGTCTTATTTATATTCTGACCTCATTTCATTACAAATATACCACACAAACCTTAAATTTTCGATTATTTCTCCCATAATTTAACATTTCATTTGTTAATTACAAATTGTAAGCAATATTATCGTATTGTTACTTTTTCGTGATTTCCTTGCAATATTCCGAGGAATCACCCGACTCTCCTTCAAATTTTCAATTCTCACGCAGTTAACTCTCCGGAAAAATTCAGCCGATTCCACAAATTCACTGCAAATGCAATTTTTTCGTGATTCCGTAGTTATTATATATATAAGGTATAAAGTAACAATGGAAGTAGTTTACGAAGACAACCACATAATCATCGTCAATAAAGCAGCCGGCGAAATCGTCCAGGGCGACAAGACCGGCGACACCCCACTCTCCGAGACCCTCAAGCAGTGGATCAAAGAGAAATACGCCAAGCCCGGAAACGTGTTTTGCGGCGTAACTCACCGCATCGACCGCCCCGTGTGCGGACTCGTGGTGTTTGCTCGCACCAGCAAAGGGCTCTCGCGCATGAACGAGCTGTTCCGTAACGGCGACGTGAAAAAAACCTACTGGGCTATCACCAAGAACACCCCGCCCCGCGACGAAGACACCCTCACTCACTACATCTACTCAGTGGAGCGCAACAACAAGTCGTACGCATCGGCTACCCCGCGTAAGGGTGCACTCAAGTCGATGCTCCACTACCGCCTCATCGCAAAGAGCGACCGCTACTGCCTCCTCGAAATCAATCTGCTCACAGGCCGTAAGCACCAGATTCGTGTGCA
>CALZFJ010000104.1 GCA_945645715.1 uncultured Prevotellaceae bacterium
CTCCATCTGCTCAAACTCACGCATACGGAAGATAAACTGGCGTGCTACAATCTCATTGCGGAATGCCTTACCAATCTGGGCAATACCAAATGGAATACGCATACGGCCTGTCTTCTGCACATTAAGGTAGTTCACGAAGATTCCTTGTGCAGTCTCAGGACGCAGATACACCGTCATTGCACCATCGGCTGTACTACCCATCTCTGTCTTGAACATAAGGTTGAATTGGCGCACATCGGTCCAGTTCTTTGTTCCCGAAATCGGGCAGACAATTCCGTAATCTACGATAATCTGCTTCAGCTCCACAAGGTCGTTGGCATTCATAGCCTTTGCAAAACGCTCGTGCAGTTCATCGCGCTTCTTCTGGTGCTCAAGCACACGAGGATTGGTTGAGCGATAAAGCTCGGCATCAAAGCTCTCGCCAAACTTCTTGGCAGCCTTAGCCACCTCTTTCTCTATCTTATCGTCGAATTTTGCAATTTCGTCCTCAATGAGCACATCGGCGCGATAGCGCTTCTTCGAGTCGCGGTTGTCAATCAATGGGTCATTGAATGCATCAACGTGACCTGAAGCCTTCCAGATTGTCGGGTGCATGAAGATAGCCGAGTCAATACCCACGATATTGTCGTTAAGCAGCGTCATAGCCTCCCACCAATAGCGCTTGATATTGTTCTTCATCTCTACGCCCATCTGTCCGTAGTCATACACGGCTGCCAAGCCGTCGTAAATCTCGCTCGATTGAAACACAAAACCATATTCCTTGGCATGTGAAACGATTTTCTTGAAAGTATCTTCTTGTTGTGCCATTTTATATAAATGTTTTTTTTAATTTTCTGCTCTTTTGCGTTTGCAAGTTGCAAAGTTAATCAAAAACCGCCACACAATCAAAAATTAATCGTGCAATTCTATTACCTTAACACTCAAATCACCATTATTTGCACCAATCACCTCTATCTCACCTCTCAATTTCACATTATTTTCACTGAAAAACGAATAATCCAGTTTGTCCTTTAGCGTTGTGATAATAACTTATATCTTTTTTCGTTTAGATGGCTCAATAGGGTTCAATCAATTTTTTCATGTTCTTTATTCCGCCTATTTCTTGCGCAATGGTGGAAAAATGCGTAACTTTGCACAAAGTTAGGGAAGTAATTCTCGCTGACTTGCTCATATCGTTGAAAACGACATAAAACCAATTTTCTCAACATAATATTTTTATGAAAAATAATAGCTTGGTTTCGATTTACGACTACTCCAAAGAGGAACTCCTTGAGCTCCTTGAGGATGCCCGCCACTTCGAGCAAAACCCTAATCAAGACTTACTTGCCGGAAAAGTAGTCGCCACTCTTTTCTTTGAGCCCAGCACGCGCACTCGCCTTAGTTTTGAAACCGCTATCAATCGCCTTGGCGGTCGTGTTATCGGTTTCTCCGATGCTGCCACTTCAAGCTCTTCTAAGGGCGAAACCCTTCACGACACCATCATGATGGTGAGCAACTATGCCGACCTTATCATTATGCGTCACTATCTCGAAGGTGCAGCCCGATATGCCAGCGAGTTCTCTCCTGTGCCTATAGTAAACGCCGGCGACGGGGCAAATCAGCACCCCTCACAGACGATGCTCGACCTCTACTCTATTTACAAAACACAAGGCACCCTCGACAACCTCACTATTACAATGGTTGGTGACCTTAAATATGGTCGCACTGTCCACTCGCTTCTCATGGCAATGTACTACTTCAAGCCTCGCTTTAATTTTGTAGCCTGCGATGAGCTGCGCATGCCGGTGGAATACAAGATTTTCTGCGACAAGCACGGTATTGAATATCACGAATACACCGACTTCTCACAAGAGGTTATCAACGAAACCGACATTCTCTATATGACCCGCGTACAGCGCGAGCGTTTCACCGACCTCATGGAATATGAGCGTGTGAAGAATCTCTACACCCTGCACAATTCCATGCTCGACGGAAGCAAAGACAACCTGCGAATCCTTCACCCGCTGCCTCGCGTCAATGAAATTGCCTACGATGTCGATAAGAACCCAAAGGCTTACTACTTTAAGCAGGCACAAAACGGGCTTTACGCACGCCAAGCCATCATCTGCAAGGTGCTCGGAATTAAAGTGAACAGATAATTATTCATCTCTAAAAGAAATTTCTAACACTATGGTTAAGATAAAGAAAGAGGAATTGGCAGTTGCTGCCCTCGAAAACGGAACAGTTATCGACCATATTCCCACTCAGTCGCTTTTCAAGGTGGTGAATCTGCTCGGAATCAAGAATCTCACGAGTAGTGTGACCATTGGCTTCAATCTCGACAGCAAAAAATGTGGCAAAAAAGGAATTATCAAGGTTGCCGACGTGTTCTTTCCCGAAAAGACGCTCAACCGCATTGCCCTTATTGCACCTAACGCCAAAATCAATGTGATTCGCGGTTACGAAGTAGTGGATAAGCACACCGTTACCCTACCCGACGACATCGTTGGCATCGTAAAATGTGGCAATCCCAAGTGCATTACCAATAATCAGCCTGTCGATACCCACTTCCATGTGATGGAGCGTGGCGAAAATGTGGTGCTTAAATGCCACTACTGCGAACGTTCGTTCAAGGACGATGAAATTGAGATTATTTAATTCTCTGTAGTTCCAAATTATCTACTCGTCGTATGAAACAGAATTGGAAACCGGGCACTATGATCTATCCGCTCCCTGCCATCATGGTAAGCTGCGGAGCTACGCCCGACGAATATAACGTCTTCACCGCAAGCTGGGTCGGCACCATCTGCTCCGACCCTGCCATGTGCTATGTCTCAATTCGTCCGGAGCGTCACAGCTACGGCATCATAAAACGCAACATGGCTTTCACTCTCAACCTGACGACTGAGGAGCTTGCACGTGCTACCGACTGGTGCGGTGTCCGTTCGGGTCGCGACTACAACAAGTTCACTGAGATGAACATCACCCCGGTAAAAGGCGTGAAAGTCGCAGCACCTTACATTGAGGAGTCGCCCATAAGCATTGAGTGCCGCGTGAAGGAGATAGTTCCGCTCGGTACACACGATATGTTTATCGCCGATGTGCTCAACGTCATTGCCGACGACCGCTATATCAACCCCGAAACCGGAGCCTTCGATATGCAGGCTGCTCACCTCATGGCTTATTGCCACGGTCAGTATTTTAAGCTCGGCGAAGCTATCGGACGTTTTGGCTGGAGCGTAAAAAAGAAATAATTTAATCATAAAAACATATAATATTAAACGATGGAAAAAGACAAATTGATTTTCGACATTATCGAGCGCGAGCATCAACGTCAGAAGAAGGGAATCGAGTTGATTGCCAGTGAAAACTTTGTGAGCGACGACGTGATACGCGCTATGGGCTCATGCCTTACCAACAAGTATGCCGAGGGCTATCCCGGTCACCGCTACTATGGCGGCTGTCAGGTAGTTGACGAGGCAGAAACCATCGCTATCGAGCGCCTCAAGCAGATTTTTGGCGCTGAGTGGGCTAATGTACAGCCCCACTCGGGAGCACAAGCTAATATGGCTGTTTTCATGGCTGTGCTCAAGCCGGGCGACAAGTTTATGGGTCTCAACCTCTCTCACGGAGGTCACCTTTCTCACGGTTCGCCTGTGAATTTCTCCGGCCTCGTGTTCCAGCCGGTAGAATACAACGTAACTCCCGATACCAATCTCATCGACTATGATATGATGGAGGAGGTTGCACGTCGTGAGCGTCCGAAGCTCATCGTCGGCGGTGCAAGCGCCTATTCTCGCGAGTGGGATTATGCTCGCATTCGCAAGATTGCCGACGAAATCGGCGCAATCTTCATGTTCGATATGGCTCACCCTGCAGGTCTTATTGCTGCCGGTCTCCTCGACAACCCGGTGAAATATGCACATATCGTAACTTCCACCACTCACAAGACGCTCCGTGGTCCACGCGGTGGCGTAATCATGATGGGTAA
Organism: uncultured Prevotellaceae bacterium; assembly: GCA_945645715.1. Lineage (GTDB taxonomy): Bacteria > Bacteroidota > Bacteroidia > Bacteroidales > Muribaculaceae > CALZFJ01. Next base: position 3,971 of record CALZFJ010000104.1, read on the forward strand.
GGATTTCGACAATCCATGGGGCAAGACTACTCCTAAGGGTGTTATCCGCAAGATGTCGTCACTTCTCGACTCTGCCGTGTTCCCGGGTGTTCAGGGCGGTCCGCTTGAGCACGTCATCGCAGCTAAGGCTGTCGCATTCGGTGAGGCTCTCCAGCCTGAGTTCAAGACCTATCAGCAGCAAGTTAAGACCAATGCCGCTGCTATGGCTCAGGCATTCCTCGACAAGGGCTACCAGATTGCATCTGGTGGCACCGACAACCACTGCATCTTGCTCGACCTCCGTAGCAAGTTCCCCGAGCTTACAGGTAAGCTCGCTGAGAAGGCCCTCGTTGATGCCGACATCACTGCCAACAAGAATATGGTGCCATTCGACAGCCGCTCACCGTTCCTCACCTCGGGTATCCGACTCGGTACTCCTGCAATCACCACCCGTGGTGCAAAGGAGCCGCTTATGGGCGAAATCGTTGAGATGATCGACACCGTGCTTCACAACCCAGAGAACGATGCAGTCATCAAGTCGGTTCGCGAGAAGGTGAACGCTATTATGGCTGATTATCCCATGTTTGCATGGTAAAACACTGCGTGAAACGCGACACAATGTGTGCGTAGCGTTTCACCATATATAAATAATAAAGAATCAACACTGTAACCATCCCGAAGGTGTGCCTGCTCTCATGGCACACCTTCTTCATTTTTTTGACAACAATCTGAGTGAATCTCACAGCGACAAAGAATAAATTCGTCGAAATCTTTGCGCAATCAGCCACATTTCACTACTTTTGCATAAATTATTCTCTAAAACTATTAATATAAACGTTATTAACTTATGATGAAACATCTTTTGCTTTCGGCAGTTACCCTCTCTTTGGGTCTTTCTGCCGGTGCGGCATCAAAGGCTTCTAAAGCCGCTCCCGCTCCCACCTGCGACGACGTGATTCTTCACGCATGGTGCTGGTCGTTCAACACTATCAAGGAAAACATGAAAGATATTGCCGATGCCGGCTATCGCTACGTCCAGACTTCTCCTGCTCAGGAGTGCGTCACTCAGACCAAGGGTGACAAGGGCGGCGGCAACCAAATCTACGGTCATGGACGCTGGTATTACCACTATCAGCCTACCGACTGGAAGATTGGAAACTACCAGCTGGGCACTCGTGATGATTTCAAGGCCATGTGTGACGAGGCCCACAAATATGGCGTCGATGTGATTGTAGATGTTCTACCCAACCACACCTCTATCGACGACACTCGCGTGAGCGATGCACTCGATGCCGCCGTCGGTGGTCACGAAAACCTCTATCACGCAAATGGTTTCAACGAAATCAAGGACTATAACGACCGTTTCCAGTGCACAACCGGTCAGATGGGCGGACTTCCCGACGTTAACACCGAAAACCCCGATTTCCAATTCTACTACATGACCTACGTGAACGACCTCCTCGCTTGTGGAGCACGCGGCTTCCGCTACGACACAGCAAAGCACATAGGTCTGCCAAGCGACCCGCTCGACCCCAAATCGAAGCAGAACGATTTCTGGGACGTTGCACTCGGTCGCAAGGCTGTGAAAGGCTTGCGCATGTCGCTTCCTGCCGACAGCCTATTCATCTACGGCGAAGTGCTTCAAGACCGCAACGTAAAAGAAACTGAATATGCTGAGTATATGAAGCTCACCGCAAGCTCCTATGGTCACGTAGTGCGCAAAGCTCTCGAGAAAAGTGCATGGCACGCCGATAATATCGGTGACTGGTGCCACCCGGCAAATCCTGCCGAACTTGTCACTTGGGTTGAGTCGCACGACACTTATTGCAATGCCCATGAATCGGCAGAACTTAGCAACGACCAGATTAAGGCTGCGTGGGTGTTCCTTACGGCACGCCAGTTTGGAACGCCACTATTCTATAACCGTCCCGATGGCAGCACACGCGACAATGTGTGGGGAAACAACATTGTAGGACTTCGCGGTAACGATAATTTCAAGAATCCTGAAGTCGTCGCCGCCAACAAGTTCCGTCGCGCCATGCACGGCTTGGCAGAGTCGGTTGCCTTCTCTACCGACGACAAGGTTGCCGTAGTGAGCCGTGGCACTCGCGGAGCAGCAGTAGTAAACATTTCAGCCGATGAAGTTGCAGTGAGTGTTCCCACAACACTGAAAAACGGCAAATACCGTGATGTAGTCTATGGTACACAGTTCATAGTGAAGAAGGGCGTTCTATCAGGCAACGCAAAGCCTCTCACCACCTACATTCTTCAGTCTAAATAGCACATCATTTTCATTCCATACCCAAAAAGCAGTGGTTCAAGGTTGGCACATAGCGTTGCAGCCATTGAGCCACTGATTTTTTTACTCTCACATCTCTTTTATCTGCCTTTACACCCTTAATTTGCATAAAAATAACAATTTTTCGCACAACATTCTAGCAAATTTTTCGTTATTACATTGAGTTTTTGGAAAAAATTCGTATCTTTGCACACTTAAATTCGTTTAGGGCAAAATGAGACAATTAAAGATTACAAAATCAATCACCAATCGCGAGAGTGCATCACTCGACAAGTATCTACAGGAGATAGGTCGTGAAGACTTGATTTCGGTAGAAGAAGAAGTGGAGCTCGCTCAAAGAATCAAGAAAGGTGACCATGCTGCACTCGAGAAATTGACCCGCGCCAATCTCCGTTTCGTTGTGTCTGTGGCTAAACAGTATCAGAACCAGGGATTGAGTCTCCCCGACTTAATCAACGAAGGTAATCTCGGCTTGATTAAAGCTGCCCAGAAGTTCGATGAAACTCGCGGTTTCAAATTTATCTCCTATGCTGTATGGTGGATTCGTCAATCTATCCTGCAAGCTCTCGCCGAGCAATCACGCATCGTGCGTCTCCCGCTCAATCAAGTCGGCTCGCTGAACAAGATCAGCAAAGCCCTCTCAAAATTTGAGCAGGAAAATGAGCGCCGTCCCTCTCCCGAGGAGCTTGCCAAGCAGCTTGACATTCCTGTCGATAAAATTTCCGACACACTCAAGGTTTCCGGGCGCCACATCTCAGTAGATGCTCCTTTCGTTGAAGGCGAGGACAACAGTCTGCTCGACGTCCTCACCAACGATGACTCTCCTATGGCTGACGCTTCTCTCAACCGAGAGTCGTTGTCGAAAGAA
>CALZFJ010000105.1 GCA_945645715.1 uncultured Prevotellaceae bacterium
CCCATACCCACAGTGGAGCTGATTGTGGTCATCAGAGCCTGGAATGAGCTCATGCTGCCCTCGCCGCGATGCTTCATGTGAAGTGAGTCGAATGCCATGCGCAGTTTTCGCAATGGCAATGCCCTTGAATAGATAAAAAGGAACAATCCGCCTCCTATCAGGAGGATAAAAAGAGGATAACCGCAGACGATGTCGGTAATATGCTGAATCCAATATGAAATCATCTCAATGATAAAAGTGTAAAAAAAAACAAATAACTCAAATAATTTCCCGTTGTACGCGAAAATTGTGAGTGCAAAATTACTATAAAACAGTGATATTTTGCGTAAAATCATAATTTTTTTTCACTTCTCTGCTTTATTATACTATCAAAAAAAGTTATATTTGCACTTGCCAAAATTACCATTCAAAGTGAATAAGTGTTTTAACAAGCAAAGTTGTTAAATTAGCATACAGAATACTGTTTCTTAATAACCAATTTTTTTGAACAACCTCAATAATTGAATTAAATTATTTACCATTGATATGAAAAAAATACTATCAACTCTTGCTTTTGCTGCCATTTTGGTTGCATGCACTAACGTAAACAACAGCGACTACACTCAATTCGTAGATCCTTTTATCGGGACCGGCGGACACGGTCACACTTTCCCCGGTGCGGTGATGCCTCATGGTATGATTCAGCCAAGCCCCGACACACGAATCGATGGCTGGGATGCCTGCTCGGGCTATCACTACACCGACTCGCTCATTAATGGCTTCACGCAGAATCACCTCAGCGGCACCGGCTGTGCCGACTATGGCGACTTCCTTATCATGCCTACCGTGGGCGAGCAGGAAATCAATCCGCAGTGCGACTCGCTGCAGAACCGCCCGTTTGCATCCGAGTTCTCTCACGCCGATGAGGTGGCTTCTCCGGGATACTATTCCACCTTGCTCAAGTCCTACGGCATCAAGGCTGAAATCACTGCCGCTAACCGTGCTGCAATTTATCGCTTCACATATCCCGAAACCGACGATGCCGGGCTAATTCTCGACGTGGATTACTCTATACAGAACCAGAACAACACCGACATGAAGGTGGAAATCCTCGGCGACTCGGCTATCCGTGCCTATAAGCAGACCAAATATTGGGCTTTCGAGCAGCGTCTTTACATGTATGCACGCTTCTCCAAGCCTTTCACCTGCTCTATCGTCGATGATTCTATCGTGGGCAAGAAGGGCGACACTCAGCGCCGCCTGAAAGCTCTCCTAAAGTTTGCTAACACCACAGCAGGTGAGCAGATAAGCGTGAAAGTGGGTATCTCGGCTGTTGATGCCGCCGGTGCCGAGAACAACCTCTACGCCGAAATCCCCGCCTGGGACTTCAATGGCATTCGTGCCAATGCCAAGAAGGCTTGGAATGACTATCTCGCCACTATCGATGTCACCACCGACGACCCGGCTGACAAGCGCATTTTCTACACCGCCCTCTATCACACTGCCATCAGCCCCAATCTCTTTACCGATGCCGATGGCCGCTACCTCGGTATGGATCTTGAAGCTCATGAGGGAAGCACCGAGAAGCCTGTATATACGATCTTCTCGCTCTGGGACACTTATCGCGGCTTGCATCCTCTCTACACTATCATCGACCCGAAACTCAACAACGATTTCATTAACTCGCTTCTTCTGAAGTATCAAGAGGGTGGCTTGCTGCCTATGTGGGAGCTTGCCGGTAACTACACCGCTACCATGACCGGCTACCACGCTGTTTCGCTCATGGCTGATGCTCTCTGCAAAGGTCAAGCCGACTTCGACGTGAATCTTGCCTACAAGGCAGGTTGCCGCTCGTCGGTTTATGACACCACCGGAATACGCACCCCCGACCTGGTGCGCCGCGCTCTCGTGCAGAAGTCGAAATACTACAAGAACACTCTCGGCTACATTCCCTGGGATAAGGAGTGGGAATCGGTTGCCAAGGGTCTTGAATATGCCTACAACGACTGGTGTATCGCTCAGCTTGCCAAGGCTGCCGGCGATGATGCAGGATATGAGGAATACTCTGCCAAGGGCGAGGCTTTCCGTCACTACTTCGACACCACCACCCTCTTCATGCGTGGAAAGGACGAGAACGGCAAATGGCATGAGCCTTTCAATCCGCGCTCTTCTAATCACCGTGGCGACGACTACTGCGAGGGCACTGCTTGGCAATGGTCGTGGTATGTGCCTCACAATGTCGATGCCCTTATGGATTTGATGGGCGGCAAGGAGAAGTTTGCAGCTCGTCTCGATTCGCTCTTCGTAGCCGACTCTGCTCTCGAAGGAAACCTCGTTTCGGCTGACATCTCAGGTCTTATCGGGCAATATGCTCACGGAAACGAGCCTTCACACCACATCATTCACCTCTACAACTATGCCGGACGCGCCGACCGCACACAGGAGCTTATCGACCAAGTGCTCAAGGAGCAGTATCGCGACGACGTTGACGGACTCAGCGGCAACGAGGACTGCGGACAAATGTCGGCTTGGTACATTCTCAACGCCATGGGCTTCTATCAAGTGTGCCCGGGCATTCCCGTGTGGTCAATCGGTCGCCCATGGTTCAGCCACATCACTGTGAACCTGAGCAATGGCAAAAAGATTGAAATCAACGTGAAGAATTTCTCGAAGGACAACAAGTACATTGAATCGGTCACTCTCAATGGAAAGCAACTCACCGAGCCTTTCTTCAACCACAGCGATATTGCAAACGGTGCCACATTTGAATATGTGATGACCGCTACTCCCACCAACTTTATGAAATAACATCACACAATGCGACGCTTTTTTTCACTTGCTGCCGTAGCATTGCTCCTATCGGGAGCTTTGTGGGCAAAAGACCCGGTGGATCGGGTGAATCCTTTCATCGGCACCACCAATTTTGGCACTTGCAACCCGGGTGCTGTGTTGCCTAACGGACTTATGTCGGTATCTCCCTTCAATGTGATGGGTTCCGACATCAACCGCTACGACAAAGATGCCCGATGGTGGTCCACTCCCTACGACATCACCAACTCGTTTCTCACCGGATTCTCTCATGTGAATCTGAGTGGCGTGGGCTGCCCCGAACTTAGTTCGCTATTAGTGATGGCTACATCGGGCGACCTCGATGTGGATTATCGCCACTATGGCACTACCTACACCGATGAACATGCCACTCCGGGTTACTACTCAGTGCGTCTCGCAAAGTATAACATTCTTGCCGAAGCCACTGCTACCTTGCGTTCCGGTCGTTTGAGCTTCTCCTTTCCTGAGGGCAAGGGCAACATTCTGCTCAACCTTGGCGAAGGGCTCACTAATGAGTCGGGTGCTACGGTACACCGCGTCAGCGACACCGAGGTGGCAGGCTGCAAGCTGATGGGCACGTTCTGCTACAATCCGCAGGCTGTGTTCCCCATCTATTTCGTGATGCGCGTGAGCCGCAAACCCTCGCAGCAGGGCTTCTGGAAATTCCAGCGTTCCAAGAAGGGTGTTGAGGCTGAGTGGGACGTTGATGATGCCAAATACAAGCTCTATCCCGCGCCCGGCGTGAATGTGATTTCGGGCGACGATACCGGTGTGTGGTATTCTTTCGACGACGCCTCTGCCCGGCCTGTTGAGGTGCAAGTGGGTGTGTCGTTCGTCAGCGAGGAGAATGCACGCCTCAATCTCGATGCCGAGCAGCCCGCAGGCTCATCATTCGATGGCTTACGCACCAATGCCCGCAACCGCTGGAACGACGACCTCAGCCGCATCACCGTGGAAGGTGGAACCGACGAGCAGCAGACTGTGTTCTACACCGCCCTCTATCACACCCTTATCCACCCGAGCATTCTCCAGGACGTAAACGGTGAATATCCCGGCATGGAGGGCAGCGGAGTGAAGCGCACCACTGCCAACCGCTACACAGTGTTCTCGTTGTGGGACACCTATCGCAATCTGCACCAGCTCATGACGCTCGTCTATCCTGAGCGTCAGCTCGATATGGTTCGCTCTATGGTCGATATGTCGAAGGAATGGGGCTGGCTGCCCAAGTGGGAACTTTTCGGCCGCGAAACGTTCACCATGGAGGGCGACCCGGCTATCCCGGTGATTATCGACACTTGGCGAAAGGGCTTGCGCGACTTCGATATCGACGCTGCCTACGCTGCCATGAAACGCTCTGCCACCACCCCCGGCGCCAAGAATCCCATGCGCCCCGACAATGACCCCTATGTAGAGAAGGGCTATATCCCCACCGGGTTCTTTGCCGGCGACCTCTCGGGCGACAATTCGGTGAGCCATGCCCTCGAATACTACATCGCCGACTATTCTCTCTCGTGGCTTGCCCGCGAGCGTGGCGACATCGACTTTGCCAACGATCTTGTGAAGCGCAGTGAGGGCTGGAAGCACTATTATTCGCGCGAGAGCGGCACCCTGCGTCCCATCGATGCTTCCGGCGAGTTTGTCTCGCCTTTCAATCCGCGTGCCGGAGAGAACTTCGAGGCTGTAGTTGGTTTCCACGAAGGCAGTGCCTGGAACTACACTTTCTACATTCCACACGACATCGCCGGTCTTGCCCGCATGATGGGCGGCTCTAAGGCGTTTGTCGATAAGCTGCAGATGGTGATGGACGAAGGTCTATACGACCCGGCTAATGAGCCGGATATTGCCTATCCCTACTTATTCAGTCGCTTCAAGGGCAATGAGTGGCGCACGTCAAGGGAGGTGCACCGTCTTCTCGGAAAATATTTCACCACCAAGCCCGATGGCATTCCCGGCAACGACGACACCGGCACTATGTCGGCTTGGGCTGTGTTCTCCATGATTGGTCTCTATCCCGATGTGCCGGGTGTACCCGAATACACCCTGTCGCTGCCTGTTTTCGACCGTGTGACGGTGAAGCTCAACCCGAAATACCACGGTACAAGCCAACTGGTGATTGAAAAGGCACCTTCAGCCGTAGTAGGGTCAAAGAATCACCGCATCACCCTCGACGGCAAGAAGATTGGACATCGCATCTCTCACTCACAACTGCTCAGTGGCTCCACCCTGCGACACAAGTAGCCGATTGATGTAATTTACGTAGAAATCAACATAAAATCGCAACTATATAATAAACCAAAAAAACTGACATAATTATGTATCATTTCGACAATCGAATAGTGGCAACTCTCGATGCCGGTGGCACAAATCTCGTGTTTGGAGCCATGAGAGGTTGCGAATTTATCACCGAGCCACTAACCCTGCCTTCTGAGGCAAAAGAGCTCGACAAGTGCCTTGGACAAATCGTCGAAGGCTTCACTCAGATCTTCAATCGCCTTGAAGAGAAACCGGTGGCAATTAGCTTTGCCTTCCCCGGTCCTGCCGATTATCCTTCGGGCATCATTGGCGGCTATCTGCCTAATTTCCCGTCGTTCCGCGATGGTGTTGCTCTCGGTCCGTTCCTTGAGAAGAAATTTGGTGTGCCCGTGTTTATCAACAATGATGGCGACCTCTACGCCTACGGCGAGGCTACAGGCGGTATTCTGCCCGAAATCAACCGTCGCGTGAAAGAACTCGGCGGCACCAAGGAGTACAAGAACCTCACCGGCTTCACTTTCGGCACCGGTCTCGGAATCGGTCAGGTGGTCAATGGTCAGCTCAATCTCGGCAACAACTCGTGCGTCGAGGTGTTCTGCTTGCGCAACAAGCTCCAGCCCGACATTATGGCAGAAGACGGAGTATCGATTCGCGCTGTCATACGCGAATACGGCAAATTTAGCGGTACCGATGCCACAGGTCTCACCCCCTACGACATCTACAAGATTGCCGAGGGCACCAAGGAAGGCGATGCCGAGGCTGCAAAGAAGTCATTTGCCCGCTTCGGTGAGATTGCCGGAGACGTGTTTGCAAGCGTAGTGCTCACCACCGACTCGCTCGTAGTTGTTGGCGGTGGCGTTACAGGCGCAATGAAGTATATCAAGCCGGCATTGCTCCGTGAGATGCGCTCCACAATCAACACCATCGGTGGCGAAACTCTCAATCGTCTGCCGCTCACGGTGTTCGACCTCGGCAACGAGGAGGAGTTCCGCAAATTCGCTCTTGGCGAGTCGCGTGAGCTGAAGGTGTATGGCAGCGACGACACCGTCATCTACGACCCAATGAAGCGCACCGGACTTGCCGTAACCACCATCGGTGCTTCAAAAGCTATCTCTATAGGTGCTTACAGCTACGCCCTCGCCCAAATCGACGCCCGCCAATAAATGCGCTCGTCGCACCCGAGGCCTCCAGGCTGTATGCCCATAATGAAACTGCTGCAAATTGCAGTCCACACAACCCTCGCCCTTCCCAGGCGAGGGTTTTCTGTCTCAAGAATCCCCTACCTATCTTTAAAACATTCCATGACTGAACTACAATCGTTAATATTTATTAAACACATACATTGGAGGGCTAATTTTTCGATTTTTTTACCTAATTTGTATTATCTTTGCACACTTAAAACAAAGAACAAAATTTTTTTGGAGGTTTTTAACAGGAATATAATTCTATTATCAACACTACTGATAATTCCGAATATTGGAGCAAAAGCACAATCATATTCGGACACTCTTAGTGTTGCCGTATATTTTCCTTGTGGAAGCAGCAATATTGCCGCCTACCCCAATAATCTGCGTTCTTTGGGGCAATTCATCAACCGTATCGACTCGGCAGGTGACATTTACAATATCACCCCTCTTGGACTTTCCATCACATCTTCTACCTCGCCCGAAGGTGGCATCACCACCAATCGCCAACTGTCACACCGCAGAGGTCAATCTGTGCTCGACTACCTCAACAGCAATTCCTCATCGTTCCGAGCCATTGCCTCCTCGGCAAAATTAGTCCCATTCCTTGCCACCTTGCGAGAGATTTCGCGGGATTCGCGCGATTCGTGTTCTTTTCAATTCTTCTGCTGTTTCTGCGGGATTCTGCGTGGGGGAGGGGCGGCTGGCGTGGGGTGCGGCTATCTGAGTGGGGCTTGGGGGGCTGCAGGGTGGCTCGGTCGCACCAAGGCGCGACCCTACATTCTGGCTTGGGT
>CALZFJ010000106.1 GCA_945645715.1 uncultured Prevotellaceae bacterium
CACGAGCAATCGTTAGAACCGCCATCGGCATCAACCACATTTATAACAGCATTATCCCCGAAGGAATCAAGCGCAGAATAGACAAAGCCTTTACGCCGTTGTCGGAGGAGGAAAGAAAAGATGTCTCTTACGACAACATTAGGGCGGTTGTAAACCTCACGGCAGCAGCAATACTCATTTGTGTGGGCACTTCGCTTAAATTGCCATTATCAACCACCTATGTAGTGTTTATGGTGGCTATGGGTTCATCGCTTGCCGACCGAGCATGGGGACGCGACAGTGCGGTGTATAGGATTTCCGGGGTGATGGTGGTGATATCCGGCTGGTTTATGACTGCTATTGCCGGTTTTGTCCTTTCGTTCGTAATAGCCTCATCACTCATCTGGGGTGGTTGGATTGCGCTCATATTGATTGTGCTGATTTGTGGCTATGCACTCTGCTACAATCTGATTTTCAAGTCGAAGAAAAACGATGACGACTCTAAAACGATTATCCTCGACGAGACTACCGATGCTGAAGACGTCTTGTACAATTGTACCAAATCAGTTTGCCAACTTATGGACGAATTGTCGGCAATCTACAATCACATGCTTGTGGCTCTTTTCACAGAAAACCGCAAAGTGTTGAAAGAAACAGTCGCTCAATCGGAGGCTATCTATCGCGAAACCACACGATATAAGTATGGAATGATGGGCACACTGAAAAAGCTTCAAGAACAGAACGTGGAAACCGGTCACTATTACGTGCAAGTTGTGGATTATCTGAATGAAACGGCGAAAGCCCTCCTCCATATCACCCGCCCGGCATACGAGCATATCAACAATAACCACAAGGGACTGTCGGGGGAGCAGATCCACGACCTCAAAATCATCAACGACGAGGTAGAGAACATTTTCAATGCGGTGAACGATATGCTTCGCGAAAAAGATTTCTCAAAACTCGATGATGTACTTGTGATGCGCGACCAGTTGTTTGATACTATCGCTGAAAGCATCAAGAATCAAATCAGGCGCCTCAAAACACAGGAGGGCAGCACTAAGGCAAGTGCCTTGTTTATGAACATACTTAGCGAAACAAAAGTGATTGTGCTCCAAGCTCGAAATCTTCTTAAATCGGAGGCATATTTCCTCAACAAGATGAGCCGATGGCAAGAGGAACCTACCGAAGCAGTTGAAGGCTGATTCTACACAAAATCACAGAAAACACAGAAAACCCTGCCACTTCACCGAGAGGCAGGGTTTCCTGTATTATTCAATAATATGGCTTATCAGTCGGCAAGATCTACTGCATAGTATCTCTTGGCTCCGGTAGGATATATACCGGTGATAAACATCACTTTGTCGGCATCGGTCGATTTCATGATGGCGTTGTAGATATTCTCAACTTCCTCCTGTGAATTGATAGGAGCATTGTTGATATCGGTGATTATGAAACCCTCCTTAATTCCGGCTTCTTTAAATTTGCCAGCCTTCAAGCCTACGACCTCCACGCCATTGCTAATGCCATATTCGCGCTTCTTCGCAGCCGAGAGTTTCTTGAATGTGCAGCCAAGGTCGAATACATCGCTTGCTTTTGTTATCTTAGTAGTTCCTTGGTTGTTCTTCAGCGTTACCTTAGTGGTACAAGTCTTGTTGTCGCGAATGTAGGTGAAAGTTGCCACATCACCAGGACGAAGCTTGTTCATTTGCTCCATCATCTGACCGTTGTTTTTTACATCATTTCCGTTAATCTTAATGATTACGTCACCTTCTTTGAGTCCGGCTTCCATAGCAGCACCACGGTCGGTAACTTTGGCTACATAGATACCCTCGTTAGTGGCAGTAATCTTCTTCTCCTCAGCCATTTCAGCAGTAAGTTCGGTGAACTGAATGCCAAGAACGGCACGCTGTACGGTTCCATATTGCTTGATATCATCAATGATTTTCTTGACAAGAACCGAAGGAATAGCAAATGAGTAACCTGCATAGTTGCCCGTCTGCGAATAGATGGCAGTATTGATACCCACAAGCTCGCCATTAGTGTTCACAAGAGCACCACCACTGTTGCCCGGATTCACGGCAGCATCAGTCTGAATGAACGATTCAATACCCATGCTGCGTCCATGTGTAGCCTGACTGATGCTACGGGCCTTTGCGCTAACGATACCGGCAGTCACTGTCGAAGTGAAACCGAAAGGATTACCCACAGCAAGAACCCATTCGCCCACTTTTATGGCATCAGAGTTGCCAAAGATGATAGGAGAGAGGTTGTCAGCCTCAATCTTGAGCAATGCGAGGTCGGAAGTGGAGTCGCTACCGATAATCTTTGCATTGAAAGTGCGGTTGTCATTGAGTGTCACTTCCACTTTCTCAGCACCGTCGATAACATGGTTATTTGTTACGATATAGCCGTCGGTAGTGATAATTACACCCGATCCGAGTCCAAGCTGCTGAGGCTTTGAATCCTGTTGTTGTTGCTGCTGTTGCTGACGACGTTGCTGTCCGCCATTGCCAGGACCAAAGAAAAACTCAAACGGATCCATGAAAAAATCGCTCGAACGCTGCTGCATGCGCGGTGTTACGAAAGTCTTTACACTCACCACTGCATTTATGGTCTTTTCTGCAGCTACGGTAAAGTCAGTATCGAGAGCAGGGCCATGTGCTACCATTCTCACAAATCCCTTGTCTTGTGTCTGCTCTGTGGCAGCTATGCAATCATCACTGAAAGTATCAGCACCTTTTAAAGCCTGAGTAGCAAAAATGGTGCTCACCGATCCTAGGATTGATGCACCGAATATTACCAGTGCGAATTTAGTGTTCTTGTTCATAATCTTAATTGTTAAATTATTTCCATAATTAAAATTTGATAAGTTAAAATTTAACTTTTTGAATTCTGGCGTAAAAATAGAATTTTATTTGTTACGTTGTATCACTTCACACTGATTTTTAAGTTAAATTAATAATAAATCCCCCCATTTAGCAGTTATTAAAAAACACACATACTGCTCATCTATGAAATACTTTGGTGTTTATCATACTATTTTTGATATAAGTAACTTGGTTTTACCACTGGGAGCGATGGTAGCGACATTCGCAGCACAGTTTATTGGAATCCGAGCGTGAAAATAGGAGCCAACGGTCGCTCACATTTCACATTCTATACCACCGATGCTGCATCAAGCAGCTATACGGTAACTGTGGAGGGCATAACCTCTGCGGGTGAAATAATCCACTCATCTCAGAAATTATTTCTCAAGAAATAGCAAAACGGGTGGGGATTTGGAAAATTGGAGAAAATGGAGTAATTTTGCGGTGATATAGCAGAGGCAGTATGGCGGTCTGTCGCTCACCGTGGCCCAAAGGTGCGGTGTGAGGAAAGTCCGGGCAACACAGAGTATCATATTTCTTAACGGGAAGCTATCAGTGATGGTAGAGTAATGTGACAGAAAATAACCGCCTCCGCCTTTGGTGGAGGTAAGGGTGAAAAGGCGGGGTAAGAGCCCACCGGGTGCGATGGCAACACCGCATGCCGCACATCTTATGAGTTGCAAGGTCAAGTATATCGGCATTTAAGGGTTACTCGTCCATTGCCGAGGGGTAGGCTGCTAAAGCTTAATGGCAACATTAAGTTCAGATAAATGACAGACCGCAGTTCTATTTGCCGAAAGGCAGGGCTGCGACATAACCCGGCTTACAACCGTGCTGCCTCTTTTTTAATATTCAAATTTTAATACTTATGCGATTAAAAGCCACTATCAACTTAGCCAAGCGATGGGCAATGCGATGTTATCGCTATTGTGTGAGTGGAGTGTGGCAAGACACTCGAAGCACATGGTGGATTAATCTCATCAAAATCATTAATCTTTCGGTAAATTCATTCCTTGACAAGAACTTGCAGCAGAAAGCGAGTGCCCTCACTTACAGCACTATTCTTGCAATGGTGCCTGTGCTTGCCATGATTTTTGCAATTGGTAGAGGATTCGGCTTCCAGAACCTTGTAGAGACGGGTTTACTGAAGTTTATTCCGCTCCAGGGCGATGCACTGAGCAGTATTCTTGGATTTGTCGATTCCTATCTCGAACAATCGTCGGAAGGTGTGTTTGTGGGCATTGGCATTATCTTCTTGCTGTGGTCACTTGTGAGCCTGCTTGGCAATGTTGAAGACGCCTTCAATCACATTTGGGGCGAGAAAAGCGGACGCTCTTTCTATCGCAAGGTTACAGACTATACGGCAATTTTCATGATTCTGCCGGTGCTGATGATTTGCTCCAATGGTATTGCCATATATATGTCGGTGGCAACGTCGGGCACATTGTTGTCGCCGGTTGTGGGCTTCATACTCGATGCTGCGCCTACAGTGCTAATCTGGCTATTTTTCACGCTTGCATATATGCTCATACCCAACACTCGCGTGAAGTTTCTTAGTGCACTGATTCCCGGCATATTGTGCGGCACAGTTTTCCAGGTGGTTCAGTGGCTGATGCTCTCCGGACAGATCTACGTGTCGAAATATAACGCCATCTATGGTAGCTTTGCCTTCCTGCCGTTGCTGCTAATATGGATTCAGCTATCGTGGCTTATCTGCCTATCAGGAGTGGTAATGACCTATTCGTCACAGAGCATTTTCCGCTTCGGATTCCGCGATGAGATAAAGTCAATTTCTCAGGAATATTACGAGCGCGTCACTCTAATAGCTTTGGCGCTTATTGTGAAGCGCTTCTGCAACGCTCAGGCACCACTTACAAAAGCAGAATTATCCAACGGCTCCGATATTCCCATCAGGCTTGCGGGCAAGGTGATTGACCGCCTTGTGAATGTTGAGTTGCTATCGGTGGTAGTGGGTAAGGAGGAAAGAGAATTTGCCTATCAGCCATCATTCGACATTGAGCGAATGACGATTGCAATGGTGGTGGAACGCTTGCGCACTTCGGGCTCACAATGGTTTATACGCGACTTCGACAATCGCTTTGCGTCAGCGCATAGAATGCTCAGCGAAAAACTTGAGCTGCCTATTTCTCCCGATATCCTTATTAAAGACATCGCACTCGAAAGCAATGCCGATAATAAGTCAGAAAGGAATTCCTAACACAAAAAATTTTTAGATATGAAAGAAACAATTAAAGCTAAGAATGCACCTGCTGCTATCGGTCCTTATAGCCATGCAGTAGTAGCAGGAAACCTAATGTTCTTGTCAGGCCAGATTGCAATTAATCCCGAAACCGGAGAAATGCCTGCCGGTGTTCAAGCCCAGACAGCCCAGGCTATAGCTAACATCAAGGCAATTCTCGCCGAAAAAGGTGCAACGCTCGACAACGTGGTAAAGACAACAGTTTATCTTGCCGAAATGTCGCTTTTCGGAGAGATGAACGAAATCTATGCACAGCACTTCAGCGAGCCGTTCCCTGCACGCTCTGCCATTGCAGTGAAAGAGCTCCCGAAGAGAGCTCTCGTTGAGATTGAGGTTATCGCCGCACTCTAATCGTGCCACACTATTCGCCGATTGATTTCAATAGCGCAAGCAAATCGGCAACGATAAATGTGCTGCCACCGACATATACAAAGTCGGAGGTGGCACTTTCTTTTATGGCTGTATCGTATGCCTCAGCAACGGTTGAGAAGCTACGCCCGGCCAAACCAGCCTTCTCAGCCAATGTTGCCAAAGTGTGGCAATCCATAGCACGGGGCACAGATGCCTGTGCGAAATAGTAGGTGGCATCGCGAGGAAGCATTGCAAGCACATGGCTCACATCTTTATCGCTGACAAAACCGATGACAATGCGCAGTGCAGTGCATTTCACGGCATGCAGCTGAGCGGAGATATAAGCGAAGCCACCTGTGTTGTGCCCGGTGTCGCAAATCACCATCGGATTAGTGCCCACGGTCATCCATCGTCCCATCAAACCGGAAATTTCACACACATGCGCAAATCCTTCCTTGATGGCTTGATCGGAGATGTTTAATCCGGCTTCCCTAAGCAATGGCAGTGCCGAGAGAATGGTGTTGGCGTTCTTCAGCTGGCAGTCGCCGCTCAATTCATCGACAATGATGCCAAAATCGCGCGTTTTAAGCCTCAAATTTCCATTTTCTTTACTGTGAGCAAGGATTTGTCTATCGTCTTCAGCAAACACGATAGGAGAGCCTTCAAGAGTTGCCTTGTCGGCAAAAACTTGGCGCACTTCGCCCTCAGCCTCGCCAATTACCACAGGAATGCCCGGTTTGATTATTCCGGCTTTCTCTGAAGCAATCTCCGACAGGGTGTTACCCAAGAACTGAGTGTGGTCAAAAGAGATATTTGTGATTATGCTGAGTATAGGCGAGATTATATTAGTGCAGTCGAGTCGTCCGCCAAGTCCCACCTCAATCACTGCAATATCCACTTTCTCACTGCGGAAATGATCGAAAGCCAGAATAGTGCTCAACTCAAAGAATGATGGCACGCCATCAAATCCGCACGTGCGATAACGCGAAACGAAATCGACCACTTTCTCCTCAGGAATCATCTCTCCGTTCACGCGGATTCGTTCGCGGAAGTCGAGCAAATGCGGCGAAGTGTAAAGACCCACTCGATAGCCCGACTTTTGAAGAATCGATGCTATTGTGTGCGAAACTGAGCCTTTTCCGTTTGTACCCGCCACATGGATAGTGCGGAACGTGCGATGTGCGTTACCGAAAATGTTGTCGAGAGCTATAGTGTTTTGCAGTCCGGGCTTATAAGCACCGCTGCCAATGCGCTGAAACATCGGCACCTGTGTAAACAGGAAATCTATGGTTTCTTTGTAGTTCATTGCCTTAGTAGATTAGTGCACCGATGATTCCGGCGGCAATAATAATGAAAATAGGGTGTATCTTGGTGAAATAGACCACACAGAACGAAGCTACGCAAATAGCAATACTCTTGATGCAGTCGGGCGTGGCTGTACCGAAGTTATCGCTATTCATCAGCAATAGAGCCGCCGATGCGATCAAGCCTACCACCACCGGGCGCAATCCCATAAACACGCCCTTGATGATGGCACTTTCCTTGTGCTTGCGAATGAAGTGGCTTGCA
>CALZFJ010000107.1 GCA_945645715.1 uncultured Prevotellaceae bacterium
CTGCTATAAAGAACCGCGATAAGCGTATTGCCGAACAAGATGCGCAAATAGAGCAGAAGGACGCCCAACTTGAGCAGAAGGATGCGCAAATAGAACAGAAAGATGCGCAGCTTGAGCAGAAAGACAAGGCTTTAGTGGCTTCTGCTAAAGCGATGAAAGTGGCGGGAATGTCAATAGAACAGATTTCGGCAATCACAGGTTTGCCAATCGGTGATATAGAGGCATTATAGTGGTTTTGCAGATTACTGATTCACAACTGTTTATTGCCTATGCCGATTTGAATAGCGGAAAAATATGGCTGAAAAGTTTGTCAGTTCAGGAAAAATGCGTACCTTTGCAGCCGGGTAAGTCCTATACGACCAGCTCCTTGTCAACTCCCCCAGGTCTTGACCGAAGCAAGGGTAGCAGGTTGTAGCGGTGCGATGTAGATAGCTTACCCATCTGCCTCTTTAGCTCAGTTGGCCAGAGCACGTGATTTGTAATCTCGGGGTCGTTGGTTCGAATCCGACAAGAGGCTCAAAAGCAAAGCGAGACGATAGCAATATCGCCTCGCTTTACTTTTAGTACGCTTGGCATACGTACCGTCTAACGGGTGCACAGTAGATATTTAGTGGGGTCAGTAGAAAATCAGCGGTTTTTATCGGTTGGTTGGAATTGGTGGGATTATAAGCAGGAAACCCCACTGCCTGGGGGCAATGGGGCTTCCTTGGGTTGTGATATTGGTTACTTTACTATCACTTTCTTTGAGGAGGAGGCTGTTGTCACTATGTAGATGCCCTTGGGGAGATGCAGGATAGTGGTGCCGGCTGCGGGTGTGCCGTTCCACTGCTCTCGGGCATCGAGTGAGTAGATTGTCAGCGGCGTGTTTCCGTCGCACTCAATGGAGATTGTGCCCTGTGCGGTGCAGTAGGCGTCCCAAGTGCGTGCAGCATCTACCGACGTTATGGCTCCCATGTAGTCGCTGATGGCTATGTCGTCGATGTTGAGGCGCTTTCCGGCAGTCTGTTCAATTGCGATTCGCACGCTTCCGGTTACATTCATGGTGAATGAGTAGAGCGAGAGGTCGCCCTTGGTGATGGTCACATTGTCGGCAAGCACAAGCCACGACTCACCGCCATCTACCGAATATTTTATGCTCACTGTTGCATCATCGTCATTGCCAAAGGGCGCGGCATAGAAAGAGAGTGTTCCGGCACCGCGCAGCTTGTCTTCAGCCATGCGTACCCAGCGCTCACCGCTCTTGCCGGTGCATAGTGCATGTGAGCCGTTGAAACGGTCGTCTGTGCGGCCATAAATTCCCACTTTAGAGCGGCTCCACTGGCAGGCGTTGCCTTGGAAATCGCTACTCAGGTAGCCTTCGGCTTCTTCAATCTCAAAATCCTCAAAGAAGCTTACAGCCTCGGCGGCAGTTCCGATGACAGGTACATCATCGCCATAGAAGGTGGCTGTGTGCAGCGACAGTGTGCCGCTATACTCGCCGGCTTCGCAAGCCTGCATGCGCAAATACACTGTTTCGCCTTCGGGTGATATGATGAGGCTTTGCGACCACGACGATTTGTCGGAGCTAAGTTCAAACGGCTCGGTGACTTCTACCGTTACCGGGTCGGTGATATAGTCGGTGAATACCTGAACCTCTACAGCTTCGGAAGGTATGCCCGGCTCGGTGCTGAGGTTCAGTCCGCCTTCCGGCAGGATAAATGTGAGCACGAGGTCGGGGTCGGCAGTAGTGACACTAACCACATTTGAGCGTCTGCCGCCTTCGGAGGTGAGCCAATAATAATAGGTTGTGCTCGGTGCGACGCCTTTCACGTCGTAACATTCCTCGCTTGATTCTATTTCCACCGGGAATCCGGCAATCGGAGTAGTCATGTCGCTCTCGGTGATGTTGAGTGTGTACATACCGCTGAAATCCACATCAATCCAGTTGGCGGTAAACGAAGTGGGAGTGATGTTGGTTGCTGCACCTGCGGGAATGCCGTCGGTGCACTCAGCCGTGAGAGTTATGGTTGATGACACTTCGCTGCTTGCTATTGTGACTGCAACGCTCTGCGTGCCTGTTGTGCCCGACTTGAATGTGACATCGAACGATGTGCCTTCTTTTGCGCCATCGGCGGTGATTGAGGCCTTTGATGCCGAGAAATTGCTGCTGCCCGAGAGTGTAATGGTGAGATTCTCCTGCAAGTCGGAGCCTTTCACTTTTATGCGATACACTAGAGGCACGTTGATGCCGGTAATGCCCATATAGTCGCTGCTGCCATCTACCGGCAGTGTGAGCATAGGGTCGAGCACACCGCCTGGTGCCCAGCCGTCGTTTGTCCGGGTGCCCCAAATATACTCGGCAAGCTCCGGGTGGTCGATGAACGGGTTGCGGTTGTGCTGATAGGCTTCAACGGCATTGTTTCGGTCGATTTCCTTCTGGCTCACAGGGTCCTGGCGATGCCACTTCATGAGCATATCTACCGACCATGAGCTGAAGCATGGGTAGCTGTTTCCGGCAAGTTGCGGACTGTCCCACGAGCTGATGCGGCTGTTGTAGGCGGCAGCCATATAAAAGTAGGTACGTGCAAAATCGCCCTTATATTGGTCGTCGGGTTCAAACACGGTTCCCGAGTAGCCCGGGAAGGTGCTTTTGCCGAGTCGTCCCAGAGCCTTGATGTTGCCGCTTGATGCCACATAGGAGCCATTGGCACACTCGCCGTAGGGGTAGTTGCTGCGCTGCCCGTTCACTTTGCCGTCGGTAGGATATACGTGGAAAGCGTCGGTCACCATAGGGGCAGCATCGTTAAACCAGCTTTTGGGGAAAGAGTGCTCGCGGTTGTAGCAATCACCGATAGAGCTGTAGTTTCCGCATCGGTCGCCGCGACCGGGATTGTATTTTGTGGTGGCATACATGTCCCATATATAGCCGTCGGCTGTCACGTCGCTCGTCTGGTACACATCGTAGAGACCGCCGTAGGATACAGCCGTGTGTGGACCTACAATAGCTTCAAGTGCGCTGAGTAGGCGGCCTTTGTTCTTGCCGATTGCCGAGTCGTAGTATCCGCTCGGAGCTTGAGCGGTGGCGATGATTGCCACAGTTGCCGATAGGCACAATAGAAAAGTTCGCTTCAATAGAGAGTTCATGTCGATGGTAGTGATTTTGTTGATTATTGATTCTGATTCTTGTCTTTCACTTTTCCGGCAAGCATTCCGCAGGCTGCAAAGATGTCCTCGCCGCGGCTGCGGCGAATGGTGCAGATGATACCCTGGCTGTTGAGCCGGTCGCGGAAAGCTACCATGTTGGCTTCGTTAGAGGTGCGCAGCGATGAGCCGGGAATGGCATGGAATCGAATGAGGTTCACTCGCGAATCCACATGCCTGAGCAGCTTTGCGAGAGCGTCGGCGTGCATGGCATCGTCGTTAAGCCCCTCCCACATGATGTATTCCACCGAGAGGCGTCGCTGGTGGGCGAAGTCGTAGTTGCTTAGCAGTTTCATCACATCGGTCACGGCAAAGGCACGCTCCACAGGCATCAGCTGCTCGCGCTCGGTGTGATAGGGAGAGTGGACGCTGATGGCAATGTGCACGCTCGTCTCGTCGAGCAGGCGCCGCAATTCGGGCATTTTGCCGATGCTCGACACGGTGATGCGCTTCGGGCTCCATGCGAGTCCCCACTTGGCAGTGAGTACGTCGATTACCTGCAACACTGCATCTGCGTTGTCCATAGGTTCTCCCATTCCCATAAACACCACGTTGGTGAGCGTTTCAGTCTCGGGAATGCTCATTATCTGGTTGATGATTTCAGCCGGAGTGAGGTTGCCGTGGAATCCTTGTCGCCCCGTCATGCAGAAGGTGCAGCCCATGCGGCAGCCTTTCTGCGACGAGATGCACAGTGTGGCGCGGTCGCCGTCGGGGATATACACGCTCTCCACCGCCTTCCCATCGCTTGTGGCAAAGAGGTATTTCACAGTGCCGTCGATGCTGCGCTGCTCATGCATGGGGGCATATCGGCCCACGGTGTAGAGCGAGGCGAGCTTTCGGCGGTTGTTCTTCGATATATTGTTCATCTCCTCAAAGTCGGAGGCTCGGTGGGTGTAGAGCCACTCGGCGAGCTGTGTAGCGGTGAATCGGGGCATACCGAGATTCTTCACCACCTCTTGCAGCTGCGCGAGTGTCATTCCCAGGAGAGGCGTGAGAGTAGTCGCAACGTTGTTTTCTATTTTTTCCATTTTCTGCATATTGTAATTTTTTAGCGGCATCGTTGCCCGATGATGCCTTGCGTGGGGTGAACACTATGCAAAATTACACATTATCCGCGATATTCCTTCTATGTCGTTGAAAAAAAGTGTTATGGTTTACAATCTGTAAAAAAATGGGGCTTTTGGTGGGTTAAAATTCGGTTTTTGTGCGGCGAGTGTTTCAGAATTGGAAAATTCTGTGTAAGTTTGTGCCCGAAAATGGCGATTCTTCCACCGAAATGATGAGAAAAAACAGAATAAACTGCAACCAAACAAAAAGGAAATTAATCACAAATTCACTAAAATGAAGCACTTTAAATTGATCTTAGTGGCACTGGTGGCTGTGAGCAGCCTCGGTGCATCGGCTTTCGACTGGAAGCAACTTGGCAGCGCACTCTCGAGCGGCAGCCTTGGCAGCGTTATCAATAATGTAATTTCGTCGGACAGCATCACCGTTGCCGATGTCACCGGTGAGTGGACTTATTCGGGTCCGGCAGTGTCGTTTCAGAGCGATGACTTGCTCAAGAAGGCCGGTGGTGCCGCTGTGGCTACTACCATAGAGAACAAATTGGCGCCCTATTATCAGCGTGCAGGAATCGATGGTATGAAACTGACTTTCGACGGCAAAGGCAATGTGACTATGCTCCTCAAGAATGGCCGCACCGTGAATGGCACAGTGAAGCAGGGCGCGAAAGCCGGACAGTTGCTGTTTAATTTCAGCCGTCTCGGCACCAGCTATGGCAATCTCACTGCCTATGTAACCAAGGGCACCGACCTCAGCATCATGTTCGACGTGAGCAAGCTCCAGGGGCTCGTCTCGGCTATCGCAAAATACACGAAGAATTCCACTGCGACAACAGCCTCATCGCTCCTCTCGGAGTATAAAGGCATATATGCAGGCATAAAGCTCAGCAAGTAACCCGATAGAAGTAAAGAAAACGCGATATTCCCCACACAGTCAGCGCGACGGTGTGGGATTCTATTGGGGAAACGATGAAGGCACTCAAATCGCGGCACAGCCCGGCAGGGCATATCTGCAAGTGGCTGCCGCAAGCAGTGCTGCACAGGTGAAGGGATTCCGCCTGGGTGATGCAGGCACACTGCACATTGAGGGTATTTCAGCAGAAAACGGCACTGATGATGCCGATGGCGCTATCTACGACCTCAGCGGTCGCCGCGTGGAGAATCCGGCACCCGGTTTCTACATTCAGTGCGGCAAGAAAATCATCATCCGCAAATAAAAGCTACGCATCGATATTTCGTTAAAGACCATGCGCCCGAAAGCTCAACTGAGAGTGAGAGCTTTCGGGCGCACTTTATGTCGTCAGTTTCCACGGATGCTTACAAATTACACCCCTGCAAGTTGCCCATATATGAGCGATTTTTGCTAACTTTGCGGCACTAAGTAATGTGAATGATGGACAGAAGCTTGACTTTCAGCACTTCGGGCGAACTTATCAGGGTTCCGAGCGAGGCGGTGGTGCTTATCACTGCCGACGGGAACTATTCGGTCGTCACTTTGGCCGATGGCTCGGAGTATGTCCTCACCTTGCAGCTGGGGCAAATTGAGCGTAAGCTCATGGATTTTGTCACCAGCAGCGACAACCGCTTTATCCGCATCGGCAAGAGCCTTATTATCAACCGCGAATACATTTCCTATATCAATCCGGCACGACAGAAGTTGATTCTGTCGGACTGCCGCACCTTCAAGCGCGAGACTACTGCCTCACGCGAGGCCCTGAAAGCTCTGAAGGAATATATAGAAAAGGAGGAACGACTATGAGCAGAAAAAATATCGACATCGACGACAACGAGATAAGAATTATCACGTCAAAGAGCGGAAACGGCACTTCCACTCCTCCGCGTTGGCTCTATTATGCCATCGTGTGCACCGCAGTGGCAATAATAGCCACAGTGTATGCACTGCTTTGGGGCAGCGATGATACCGCCGATAGCGAGGAACTGGCTGTGACACAGGAAGCCGCAGCCCCCGGTGATACTGCCACGGTGGTCAAGAAAGGATATGTGGAGATTACCGACACCGTAGTTGGCAATGTACCTCTCGTCATTCTCACTCCGCGCGACGCCACGCCAAAGCTTCACATCGGCATCGACGTGCTGCAGACTCCTGATGTAGTGATGGCAATGCAGGCAGCCGACATTCGCAGCGACAATGGCGGCATTGTTGGAGCCTATGTAGTCGATGGCAATCTGGTGAGCAAGGGACAGGCAAAATCGGGCTTCTGCGCAATTATCGACGGAAACATAACAATAGGCGTAGCCGATGCAACTCCTTTTCTCGAAAAAGCCATTGAGTCCGACGGCTACTTCTTCCGCCAATATCCGCTTGTGGTAGGCAACCAGTTGGTGGAAAACAAGCCCAAAGGCCGCTCGCTCCGCAAGGCTCTTGCCGAGTGGAACGGCACCACGGTTGTGGTGCTTAGCCGCAGCAGGCTCACATTCCACGATTTCGCGCAGACGCTTGTAGATTTGGGCGTGGCAAATGCCATCTATCTCGTAGGCTCTGAGGCTTTTGGCTTTGCCGTGGATTCAGAGGGCAACAGAACCGAATTTGGCAAGGAAGCACCGTCGCCGGAGGCAAGTACCAACTATATAATCTGGCGATAACTGCAATTTCATACATCACCGACCCCATTTCATACAATGCCCGGCAATTCCCTTTGCCGGGCATAATTTTTCCCCGAAATTTGCCATAGAAATTAATGACAAAAACGGATTATTATGCGAAAACTGCTTTTCATCATCGCCGCCATTTTAGTCTGGACTTGTGGATACTCCA
>CALZFJ010000108.1 GCA_945645715.1 uncultured Prevotellaceae bacterium
CCTCTCACGAATTGCCTGCCGGGTTGTGACCATTACATTCGTGTCGCTGCTGTGGGTATTCTTCCGTGCCGACAGCTTCGGCGATGCATTGACGATAATCACCTGCGCCTTCACCTCCTTCGACGCCACACACATAGCCCCCTTCATCGCCGAGCGCGGCACATGGTGCGTGATGATGGTGGTGATAATAGCCCTTCACTGCGTGCCTGTAGAGTGGCTCAAGCGGGCTTCGCAGTGGTTTGTAGGCACACCGTGGATAGTGAAACTGCTGCTCTTCACCGCAGTGGTGCAGCTCACCCTCCAGTTCATGAGTGCCGAAGTGAAGCCATTCATCTACTTCCAGTTCTGATTATTAGTCGGATTTCGTCAAAAACAAGGGTAATTATTTGTCGGATTTCAGCACTTTATCCCCTAATTATTTGTCGGATTTCGTCAAAAACAAGGGTGATTATTTGTCGGATTTCGTCAATTTCCCTCATTTTATTTGCTGAATATCAAAGATTTGTTTATCTTTGCAAAAACTAATGCAAACAGCATGAAATATATTGAGCGAATAATCGACAAATATTTGTTGGAATGGAAAGATTCCTCGGAGCATAAGCCATTACTGCTTCGTGGAGCCCGACAAGTGGGTAAATCATCGGCAGTCAGGCATCTCGGAGAGAAATTCAAGCATTTTGCTGAAGTGAATTTTGAGCAGCTGAAAAACATTCACACATTTTTCAGCGGCGACATTGATGTGCGCCTCATAACCGCGAAAATCTCAAAATACATAAATGTACCCATTGAACCCGGAAAGACCCTGCTGTTTTTAGATGAAATCCAAGCATGTCCTGATGCAATAATGGCATTGCGATTTTTCAAAGAAGACTACCCTCAGCTTCATGTGATTGCAGCAGGGTCACTGCTGGAGTTTACTCTTCAGGAAATCCCAACATTTGGAGTGGGAAGAATCCATTCGCTCTTTATGTATCCTTTTACATTCGATGAATTTCTCACAGCTACCGAAAATTTCGGACTTTTAGAAGCAAAACGCGATGCCAACACAAGAGAGCCTCTTGACGAGCCATTTCACAATCAATTGACCGACTTGTTCAGAATATATCTTCTTGTTGGCGGAATGCCTGAAGCTGTAACCACATGGGCAAAAACCAAGGATTTCGGTGCGTGCCAACGTGTGCTGCGCGACATCATTCTCACCTACGAAGACGATTTCAGCAAATATCGTAAACGCACATCTCCAGAGTTGCTGCAAATAGCCATGCACGGTGTGTGCCACCAAATAGGGCAAAAGTTCTCTTTCAGCCAAGCATCAAGCGACTATCGCAGCGCACAAATTCGTAGTGCCTTGCGCCTGCTCACTCTGGCCGGCATAATTATCCCCGTTATTGCAACTTCGGGGAATGGACTGCCACTTGATGCCGGAGCAAACGAATCGATAGTAAAATATTTGTTTCTCGACCCCGGTCTTTTATTAGCTATACTTCAGCTCGATGGCAATGCGCCGCAAAAAATGATTGAGTTTATTTTATCGGGAACACCGCAAGACTTGGTGAACAAAGGCGGTATCACCGAAATGGTTGCAGGACTTGAGATAATGCGTTATAAAGAACCCATCATGCGCTACAAAATGTTTTATTGGCAGCAAACAGGCAACAGCATTGCCGAAGTTGATTATTTAGAAGCCCAAAATGCACAAGTAATCCCAATTGAAGTGAAAGCAGGTACGCAAGGTGGCATGAAAAGCTTGTGGCTATTTATGCGTGCAAAAAAAATCAACTATGCGTTACGAACTTCTCTTGAAAATTTCGGCTCATTCTCTTATACCGACCCCCTCGACAATGGAGCAGTGAGGGAGGTGGATATTGTGCCGCTCTATGCGCTGAGTAACCGCCCGTGAATAGCCATGGAAGAGTATAGCGGCGGGGATAGGTGGCGTGTGAGCAAAAAACAATGCGGATTTTTGTTTTTGCTACCGATATGCACTATCTTTATACCCGATTTTGGCGCAGAAAAATGTAATTAACAAATGGAACGAATTGTATCCCGGCAACTTAAAAACCAATGATATGACAAAGAGATTTTTGATACTTTTTTTTGCTGCTGCCGTGGCAGCTGTGGTGTCTCTGCCTGTGGCGGCGGAGTCGTTTATGCAACTCGACCATAATCCCTACGGCTACTCAATTGTGCGCAAAGACTACCACGACATAGCACTCGACCGCTATGGCAACGTTTATGCCACCGAAAAATCTCTCAACTGCAATAGCATTCTTTTCATTGACGATGAGTGCATTGTTTTCAGTCGAGGATATGATTACGTTTTTGCCGGACACGATGGCAAGGAAATAGAAAAAGTGGACTATATTAATGCCAAGGACCTGTGTGAGTGGGGATATTACTATGCAATGAGCCTTAACTACCTATGGGGAATTATTGATAAGCACGGCAAGTGGATTATCGAGCCATCTGCCAAAGACTTGACTAAAGCGCCGTTTAGTTTGAGCCGCTATCACTACATCAAGAAGAAAGATGATGCAACACGAAAATGGGGAATCATCAACACAGAAGGCGAGTGGGTGGTGCAGCCTCAATTCAAGAGTGATGAGGATGTTTATCCTCTCGATGAAAGCTCATTCGCTGCCAAGCAGGGCGGCAAGTGGGGCAAGCTCGACACACAGGGCAACTGGATAGTGCAGCCACAATACAAGAAGTCGGACGATGTGCCCCGCAATCCCGACCGCATCAACGAAACAGATTATATCAAAAAAACCAATTTTGCCAAAAATAAAGTGTTACAATCCGGTAATTACTTCTACATTCGCACTCCTGCCACACTCAAGGAGTGGCTGGATCTTGCTGTGATGCCGTGGGACGTTTATTCCAAAGGTAAACTCAACAATTTGGAGCCACTTGAGCAATTCTTGAAGCGCAAAATTGAGCCGGAAATCAACGAGTGGCAGAAAAAAGGCGAATTTGAATCGACCGCCGAGTGGCAGAAGCGCGTGAACGAGCGTACCCGTCAGGCAAAAATCGACGCGCTCTCAAAGACCTACAAGGCTGAATATTCCAAAATGCTCGAACAGCACAAAAAGGACTACGCAAAGGTGGTGGAAGACTATAAGAAATACTACAACAAGCAGTTCAATCTCTACGTTGATGCACGCATACGGGATATTGGGTTCAGCAACGACAAGCTCACGCTTTCCACCTACGATGCCGACAACCAGTCGTATATGATTAGCACCAACTGCTCCATCGGCGACATCTTGCTGCCTGTTCCTGTGGCTGAAGCGAAAAAATTCAAGGAGAAATGGAACGATGAGTTCCGCCGCTATGCCAAGCTGCACTATGTGCCGAGCGGCAACGACATGGTGCTCTCGTCAATCACTTTTCAAGATGCCTACGGCAAGACCTACACCTACGACAGCAACACCAAGGCGCAGTATGCCGTGACCGACACCGACTACAATTTCAAACCCGTAGAGATTGCACTCAGCGACGAGGAGGACGTGACCTACACCTTCGACCCGGTGGAGGTGATAAAGCAATCGGTGGTGCACACCTCGGCTTCCAAGGGTGTGGGTGGCAAGAAGGCTGATGTGCAGCGCAAGAAGGTGATTGCGGGAACGCTCGCCGAGGTGGATAAGAACATTCCCAAGAATCCCACCAACAACAACCGCAACACCTTTGCCGTGATTATCGCCAACGAGGATTACACTCAGGTGCAACCGGTGGAATTTGCCGCCAACGACGGACAGACTTTTGCCAAATATTGCACGCTGACGCTCGGCATTCCCGAAAAGCGCGTGTTCACCCTCATCAATGCCACCTACGGCGAGATTCTCGATGCCATGCAGAAGCTGAAAGCCCTCGGCGAAGCCTATAATGGCAACATGAATGTGATTTTCTACTACGCCGGACACGGAATCCCCGACGAAAGCACCAAGGACGCATATCTGCTGCCTGTTGATGCCAACGGCCGCAGCTCGGCTGCCTGCTACAGCCTGAAAAAGCTCATTGAGGAGCTTGGCAGCCTCGGAGCACGCACCACCACGGTGTTTATCGATGCCTGCTTCAGCGGTGCAAAGCGCGACAAGGGAATGCTTATTTCAGCGCGTGGCGTGGCAATCAAGCCGCGTGATTTTGAACCGCAAGGCAATGTGGTGGTGTTCTCAGCCACTCAGAACGACGAGACAGCCATGCCCTATCGCGACAAGAATCACGGACTATTCACCTATTATCTGCTGAAGAAGCTGCAAGACTCCAAGGGCACAACCACAGTGGGCGAACTGAGCGACTATGTGACCGACCGCGTGCGCAAGGCGTCGGTCGAGGTGAATGGCAAGGCGCAGACTCCCACCGTGCGCACACCGATAGCTCTGAGCGACACATGGCGCACCTGGCAATTGAAATAGCGGTATCACGCTGCTCTTCGGTTGGCTGAAATTGCAGCACTGCTACGATTGAGTGAAAGGTGGCATCGGTCACGCTGCTACGATTGTGTTGAGCCTGAGAGGGAATAGATAGCAGATTTCAGGTGGCGGTAGCCCCACATCCACAGCAGGGGCAATGCCACTCCGGCGATGGTGTAGAGTATCCAGAATAGGTCGTCGTGATGGTCGTGTATCACCATGTGGCAACCTATCTGGCGCGGGTCGAGTCCATAATATGCTATTTTCACCAGGCTCACCACCTTGAACGAAATTATGTGGAACACATAGATGTAGAGCGTCATCTCGCCGCAATGCACAAGCACACGCTTGAGCCACCACTCGCAGCTGTCGATGAGGCGCGAAATCTGGTGCGTGACGAAGAATCCCGCCATTCCGGTGAGTGGCAGCGTAGCCACATCGCGGATTTTCGGCGAGAGATTCATTCCTGCCCAGTGTTCCATCGTTCCCACTGCGAGAATTGCCACTGCGGCTGCCATTGCAGCCCAGTAGCCCCAATGGCGCGGATTGAAGCCTCGTGTATGCTCAAAATGGCGATACACCACACCGATGCCGAAGAACAGCATGCCCCACGTCTCACGAATACCGCCCTGCACCACATTCACCACTTTCAGTCCATACGAAATACGCAAAGCCGCAAACCCGATGGCAGCCAAGCTGATGAGCGCGGCAATGTGCCACCCTTTCAGCCTGCGGGTGTGGCTGTCAATGAGGCTGAAAAGCACCATGAAGAGTATGCTCGTGATTAGCAATGCCCTGAAAAACCAGAATGCACCGGCAAGGAACTCATCGTAGCCTGCCATGGCAGTGAATATGTGCACCGCACGCTGCATCATCTGTGTCATAGTGTAGGGGTGTGTCACGCCACCCTCCCAGTTGCCGTAGGTTTCATTGAGGATTCCCACCTGAAACATCACATTGTGAATGAGCAGGAAAAAGAGGCTCCACTTCACGAAAGGCACATAAAGCCCCTTGAATCGCTTGCAGCAGTAGGTCCACGGCTGCTCCACATTCCGGCGGCTGAAGAAGTAGCCGGCGGTGATGAAGAACAGCGGCATGTGGAAAATATAGATAAGACTCATGAGCGTGCCCGGGCACTCAGCGTGTCCTGCCACCATGAGGATAATAGCAATTCCCTTCGCTATCGATATTGAAGTGTTTCTGCCCGATGCCATAGTGCTTTCGGAATGTTTCTATAAGTTATAAAATGGCTTTATGGTGATGCCGTCAAGTGGGGTGTTGCACACCACATCGACTATGCGCTGCAAGGTGTCGGGCTGCTCGTAGGGATTCTGCACCGTGCGGGCTTTCTCGCGCTCGGCATCGCTGAGCACACGGTCGAGACCCTGTGATATTTCATCGAGCGTTACACCACAATCCACCACCGACGCGGCACGCTGGCGGCCGTTCTGTCGCATTCCGATATTCAGCGTGGGAATGTGCATCGACGGCACTTCCACAATTCCACTCGACGAATTACCCACCACGGCAGTCATCAGCCGGAGCATCGAGAGATAGCGTCGCTGCCCGTAGCTGGGGCGCACATACGCCCTGTCGGGGTGCGCAGCCACATATTGCTCAATCATGTCGATAATCACACGACCGGCAGTGTCGTTGTTGGGATAAGAGAAAAACACCTTGTAGTCGGGGTGGCAATCGAGGGCACGGAGAAGGTTGCAGCACTGCTCGCGAGGCGGAACAGGGTCGAGCGTGGCAGGGTGGAACGTAACGAAAAGTGATTTTGCGGGAATTTCGGTGCCAAGCTCCGCCTCAAGCTCCTCACGGCTCCTGTAGTCGATATGCAGAATGTTGTAGATGCCGATGGCACCGGTGTTGAACACCCGCGCAGGGTCTTCGCCAAGCTGAATCACACGGCGGCGGCACTCCTCGGTCTCGGTGAGGTGCAAGTGGCTCATCTTTGTGATAGAGTGGCGAATGCTGTCGTCGTAGGCACCCTCGCTCACCGTTCCGCCGGCTATGTGCGCAATGGGAATGCGGAAAATGAGCGCAGCACTTGCCACCGCAAGCATCTCGTAGCGGTCGCCGAGAATTATTAGCAAATCGGGGCGCAGAGTCTCAAACGCATCGGCAAAGCCACGCATACACCGGCTCATCGCCACCACAGTGTCGTGGGGCGAGTCGGTATCGGCCGGCATAGGCACGCGATAGTCGATATGCAGACCGTCGCGCTCAATCTCGCGATAGGTAGCGCCATAGCGTTCGCTGAGGTGCATATTAGTGGCAACAATCAGCAGCTCCACATCATCGCGGCTGTCGAGAGCCTTGGCTATACCGCTGAGCAGCCCCCAGTCGGCACGAGTTCCGGTGGCAATACATATTTTTCGCATAGTTTCGAGCGTTTAGCGTTTAGCGTTTAGCGGCGTTCGTCGGACAAACGGCAATAATTACAATTCAATCAATTCATCGTAGGAAAAGTTGCGCTTGGCGCGAGTGCCGAGCACATCGTCCCACAGCATAGGCGAGATGCCATTTCCGGGACGCTTCACGGTGATATTCTCCTCGGTGAGCAGTTCGCCCTCAGCGATGTCGCGTGCAGC
>CALZFJ010000109.1 GCA_945645715.1 uncultured Prevotellaceae bacterium
TTGCTTCGGTAATCGATATTCTGCCCGAGGTGTATTCACAGGCGTTCACTGGCATTAAAAGCGACATTCAGGCTACAATTAAAGCCAAACTAACAGAGCCTTACGACCTGCTCGGAACCGATATGCCCTCAATTGATGCCTCACTGGTGATACCCGACTCCTACATTGCCGCCGCTAATGGCAAGGCACGCATTGACCGCGTGGCTATGGCAGCCGATGTGTCGCTGAAGGGAAAACAGCCCGACAACAGCACCTTCAGCTTGAAGCAGCTGATACTGCAAGGCGAGTCGGTGTCGTTAAATCTAAGTGCGACTGCCGACAACGTATTCAGCGACCCTCATGTGAAAGGAAAAATGCAGGGTAGTGCAAACATTGAGCATGTGGTGAGGGCACTCAATCTGCCGCTGAATTTCACTGTCCGCGGCGATCTCACTGCCGATGCTGCAGTAGATGCTCACATGAGCGACCTCACTGCCAATCGTTTCCAGCGCGTGACGCTCGATGGAAACATTGGTCTAAAGAACCTTTTCTACAACTCCGATGCCGACACTATTAGCCTTTATGCTCACAATATCAATTTGAATTTCGGCAACAACGACCAAGTGGATATCAATGGCAAGACCGTGGATAACCTTATGCGACTCACAGCCAACATCGACACTATGGCTGCATCAGCCGCCGGGTTGATGGTGACTATGAGGAACGGACGCGCCGGTATTGGGTGCATTGCCGACGGAGCATACATGCGCGATACCACCAACATTGTTCCAATAGGCTTGCGTGTGCGCTCTGAAAGAATGTCGCTGGAGCAGTCAGATGGCACCCGCATTCGTATGCGCGACCTCGACTGTGGAGGCTCAATTTCGCGCTATGAGGGCGATGTGAAGGTTCCCAAGCTTCAATTAGGTATGAACGCACGCCGACTCTTCTACAAGGATAATACTATGCGACTTTCGCTCAACGACAATCGCATCAATATCATGGCAAATATGCGCAAGCGCGACTCGCCTCATTCCGAGCGAATGAAGCGACGCATCGACTCCATTCGTGCAGCACACCCTGAGTGGCCCAACGACTCAGTGCTTCAGGTGGCAAGCCGTCGCAGGCACGCTGTCGATCAGAATGCAATCGACTTCAGCGTAGATGAAGGATTGAAAAAGCTTATTTCGCAATGGCAGCTGCACGGCACATTGTCGAGCGCAAAGGGTAGGGTGTTTACACCTTATTTCCCGCTGCGAACCACTATCAACAATATGAATGCAAATTTCAGCATGGATAGCGTGGCGTTTAAGCGCATGACGCTGAAATCGGGGCAGACCGGCTTTGACGTGAGTGGAGCAATCCGTAACATACGCACATCGCTGCTCGGCTCTAACCGCAAGCCTCTCTCGCTCGATCTCTTTGTGAAAGCCGACACCCTCAATGTGAATGAGCTGATAAAGGCATCAACCGACGGCTTGACGTTTGCCAACTCTGCCACCGGGCTACAGGAAATCACCGACAGCGACAATATCGACTTTGTGGAAAACCAGGTAGCATCGACCACCGAAGCCGATACGGCAATGATGGCTTTTGTGGTGCCGGGCAATGTAGATGCCAACATAAGGCTGCGTGCGCAGAACATTCTCTACACCGACTTGTTTATGCATCGCTTCAATGGCAACCTGCTTGTGCACGACGGTGTGCTTAATCTCAATGAACTGAAGGCCCGCACCGATATAGGCACTGCACGCTTCAATGCCATGTATGCCGCCCCCGACATCCACAACATACGCATGGGCTTTGACCTGTCGCTCAGCGACATACAAGTGGGTAAGTTCTTGAAGATGATACCTAAGATTGACTCCATCATGCCGCTACTTGAGTCGGTAGATGGTGTGATTGATGCCGACCTGGCTGCAACGAGCGATGTAGATTCGGCAATGAACCTCGTTATTCCTTCACTGAAGGCAGTGATGAAGCTTCATGGCAAGGACTTGGTGTTTATGGATGCCGCTACGTTCAAGAAAGTTGCCAAAATGTTGCTCTTCAAGAACAAAGAGCGCAATGTGGTAGATGAAATGACTGTGGAGATGCTTGTGGAGAACTCACAGATGGAATTGTTCCCATTCATGTTCGACATCGACCGCTATCGCCTTGGTGTGCTCGGACATAACGACCTTGATATGAATTTCCGCTATCATATTTCGGTTCTGAAGTCGCCGATTCCTTTCAAGTTTGGAATCAACATCTACGGTAATCCCGACAAGATGCACTTCCGCTTCGGTGGCGCGAAATATAAGGATAAAATGGCACGCGAAAAGGTGCAGATTGTTGATACGGCTCGTATCAACCTCAGAGAGCAGATTAATTCGGCTTTGCACCGTGGCGCCAAGGCTGCACTGAAATCGGATTTGCAAATCAGTAATCGCCCGGTGGTTAATGCCGATTTGAGCATGGATTCCACCACATTCTCTCACGAGGATAGTGTGATGATGATTCAAGGCGGTTTCTTTGATGCACCACCGGCTCCAAAGCCGGCAGAACCTGCACCGGAGCCCGCTCCTGCAAAGGGAAAGAAATCGAAGAAAACAGAAAAATCAGCAGCAATCCGCAAAGACTGACATACATTATGAAACTACTGATGCTTGGCACCGGCAGCGCGGCTGTCACGAATTGCTATAATACTTGTTTTGCACTAATTGCCGATGATGGACGCCCCATGCTCGTGGATGCCGGTGGCGGAAACGGCATACTCAAGCAGCTTGAGCGTGCAGCTCTGCCACTGGTGGATATCCATGATATGTTTATCACCCATACTCACACCGACCATATTCTCGGAGCGGTGTGGATAGTGCGTATGGTGGCACAGAGCATCTATGGAGGGAAATATTCGGGCACGTTCACTGTGCGCGGCCACGATGAGGCGATTGCTGCGCTACGCACCATCTGCTTTGCAACGCTGCCTGTGAAAGTGACTTGCCATATTGATAAGGAAATCCGGCTTGTGCCGGTTGCCGATGGCGAGCACTTCGAGGCAATTGGCTGCGACTTCACGGCTTTTGATATATGTTCTACTAAGGCTAAGCAATATGGTTTTGCGATGCAGATGCCTGGTGGCAATGACGATGAAAGAGTGGTGTGCCTTGGCGATGAGCCATTCAATGAACGATGCCGATGCTATGCCGAGGGCGCAAAGTGGCTGCTTAGCGAGGCGTTCTGCCTTTATTCACAGCGCGAGCGTTTCAAACCCTACGAAAAGCATCATAGCACGGCACTCGATGCAGGAAAACTTGCAGACAGCCTGAGCGTGAGGAACTTGGTGCTCTATCACACCGAGGACAAGACACTTGCCACACGCCGTGAAAAATATACCGCCGAAGCGGCGACCCACTTCAGCGGTAATATCATTGTGCCCGACGACTTGGAGCAGATTGAGCTTTGATTGCAGCTATGTGTGAGCAGTGATTACTCTTGGGGCTGCTCGTAGGTGGTGCCGTCGATGACCGATTGCAGCAGGCGGCGCACTTCGTCCTTGAAGATGCCACCTTCATGAGCCTTGCGGTCGCCAACGTAGAACGTAGGCACATAATAGTAGTCGAATTGATCGGCGTAGGCAGGCTGTTCAAGTTCATCGATTCGTTCAATCTCAATCTTTGCAAATTCAGGGTTCTCGGCGATTAGTTCGTCGATAAATGCGAAAGCCCGCTTACAGAAAGGGCAACGCGGCTGATAGAACAATTTGATTTTTTCCATAACTAATGCTTCTTATTGAATTATAACGCCTTGACGTGCAAAAAGTTTATGCGATGATGGCGAGCAACGCAAGAGCCGCGATGCCAAGGCACAGAAAGATGATGGCAATGCGCTTTAGCAGGGCGCAAGCCGACAGCTTTACAGGATTGATAAATTGGCTCTGTGCATAGCTGAATGCCGCCATGAAGAAGCAGAAATCGTCGATTTTGCCATATATAGGGCCATCGAAATCAATGGGCGCGACAATATAGGCAATTGCAGCAATCAGGGCAAGCAGAGCAAGTGCCATGCCCGGCTTGGAGCGATGAGGAGTGCGAATAGGAGTTACCATTATTTCTGTTTTTGTAGTGAGAGGTTTATTTCAGGGGAAGAATTTCAATCCAGTAACCGTCGGGGTCTTCGATGAAATAGAGTCCCATATCGTGGTTTTCGTAGCATACCACACCAAGCTCTTTGTGGTAGGCACGCATGGCATCGTAGTCGCCTGCAACGCGCATACACAAGTGGAACTCACATTCACCAAGGTCGTAGGCTTGTGGGTGGTCTTTGAGCCATGTCAGTTCGAGAAGGAAGCCGGTGGTATCGTCGGTGAGATAAACGATGATGAACGAGCCGTCCTCGGCATTGATGCGGCTTTTCTCCTTGAGATTTAGAGCTTTGGCATAGAATGTAATGCTACGGTCGAGGTCGGTTACATTGAAATTGAAGTGGTCGAATTTTGCTTTGATTTCCATATAAAATTTATGTTTATATTGTTATTGATTCACCGGGGTGCATGCAGTGGTAGCTGCCATTGTAGGCACGGTAAAGCTCAAATTGGCACGACTTTTCAAAATCGCCCCATTGATGCATGGGAATGAAGTGTTCCACCTCAATGGTGTGCACAAACTGGCGTGCACCAAGCGGATAGTCACCGCCGATGCGCGGATCTACGGGGAACATTGCAAGAGTGATGGAGGGAAATGCAGCCTTGATGTCGCGAAGAATGGCGAGGTAGTTTCCTTCGGCAGCTTTGATTTCCTGTGGTGTAGATTCTTCGCTCCAGTGCCAGTTGTTGAGGTCGCCGGCGTGGAAAATGCGGCTTCCATCGGCTAAGGTCACTACAAATGACACGCCGATGTCGGTGGAGCCGAAAGCATTGACTGATATGACGGTATCGTTCCACACTTCTCCACGTCGCAGAGGAATGTAGGCGTCGGGTAACGGCCGGGCTTGCGGCTTGCGCTTTAGCTTGCGATGCAATTCATTGGAAATGATGAACTTGAAATCGGCATTGGTGTAGGTATCTACCCACGAAAAAATCCGCTCATTGAAGTGGTCGGGGTGAGAGTGCGACACAAGCACATACACCTTGCTCGATCGGGCAAGTATAGAAGGAAGCACTTGTGTGGTATCGTTGTAGAAATCGAACACCAAGGTGCAACCATTGCCACACTCAATGGCAAAACCGCTATGATTGAGATACCATATTTTCATTGCCTGATATGCTTTTTTCGAGTGTAAAATTACTAAAAAATATCCATTCTCGGGCATTATTGTTGCAGTCTTTGTGGCATTGCATTTGCAAATAATGCGGATTGTGATTAATTTTGTAGAGATTTAACCGCAATACACACGTTTTTTATGGCAAATATCGATTTTGACATACTTTCGATGAAGATACCACAGCCCGAGCCGGAGTGTGGCAGTCTGCTTATAGCTGAGCCGCTTCTCGACGATGGTTGCTTCAGCCGTTCGACAGTGTGCATAATCGACCATACCACTGAGAACGGTTCGATGGGATTGGTGACTAACCGGCTTTCTAACTATATGTTGCAAGATGTTGTTGATGGCATCGAGACCAACGAGGAAATCCCTGTGTATGTGGGAGGTCCGGTGCATCACGACCGCCTATATTATATCCACACATTCGGAGATGAGATTCCCGAGTCGGTGGAAATTGTACCCGGACTCTACGTAGGTGGCGATTTTGAGCGAGTGAAGGAGTTGATAGCCATGGGCGCCAAGGTGAAGGGTAATATGCGCTTCTTTATTGGGTATAGCGGTTGGGAGTCGGGGCAGCTTCGTGGCGAGCTCGACCGATTTGAATGGGCAGTTGGCTCTGTGAATATTTATGACGTGCTGAATCTCAGCGAAAATGATGCATGGAGAGAGGCTGTGAAGCAGCTCGACGACCGCTATCGCGTGTGGCTCAATCTGCCTAAAGATGTGGAACTCAACTGATTATTTATGGCCGAGGAGGAACAGAATTGCACGCTTGTAGGCGTGATGTTCCTTGTGGTGATTTAGGAAACGATGTACCAGCACAGGCACATAGATTCCGCCCACCCATGAGAGCGTTGTGTGTACCCACCAAGGCATAGGCAGGAAATGGTGTAGCACTTGCTGTGAGGCAACATTTACGTACCATGAAAGCAGGAAAATCATATATGTGGAGCCTGATAGGTGATCGAGGATAGTGATTTTATGCTTTTCGAGCATAAGGGCTATGGAAATTGTCATCATAATTCCAAAAATGGAGCTGAACAGATAAAGAATTGTGTCGGGGTGCGTTTCGTTGAGAAAGAAGCAGCCCATCCAGCCTATGATGCAGCCAATGAGTATAGCCGGGTGAGTCCAAGGAATCTTGCTGATGAAATCTTTATAGAATGTACCACATATAGCACCCAGTGCGAAGAATACGAGCAGTGTGCCAACTTGACTTATTGAGAATATTATGATTTCGTTGAGACAACCTGAAGAATAAGTGAAAAGAGACGCAGTAAGAAGCACTGAGAGCCATAATATCCTCTTGTGTAACTGCTTGGTGGCGAGCATAATAGGGTATGTGATTAGCATGCAGATGAACGACATTTGCAAGAACCATGTGAAGAGTACGGGTGCTGACCGATAATATAGGAAGCAATTGATGAAGCTGCTCAGTGTAAGCTCAATAGAATCATCGGCAATATCGCTTAGCATTACACGAGGAAAGAATGTAACGGCATTGAGCGCGAAGAAGGGAAGTAGTAGGCGCCATGCCTTGTTGATGACAAACTCTCTATAGCTGCGGTGCGTTGGTCGCGACATGAAACAATAGGCAAGAGTGTAACCCGAAGTGAATGTGAACAGGGGCATTCGCATCACCATGAAGATGCGATAGAGCACAGTGTCTTCAAACACACCGTTCCACTCGTGGAATGAATGACCGAACACCACGAGGATTATGCCGATGACTTTGAGGTAGGAGATATATTTTTGTCGTTCCATGCGCTGATGCTA
>CALZFJ010000110.1 GCA_945645715.1 uncultured Prevotellaceae bacterium
ACGCCCCACTCGGTCGAAACATACTTGTTGCGGGTGACGCGCGAAATCACCGACACATCGAGCTCCACATCGCCGGCAATGTCCTTGAGCACCATTGGCTTCAGGTCGCTGGTGTCGCCGGTGAGGAAGAAGAGCTTCTGCCTGTGCACTATGGCACGCATGGTGCGGAAAAGGGTATCTTGCCGCTGGCGTAGCATGGCGATAAACGTCTGTGCCTTGGTGTATTTGTCCTTGATGTCGCCGGCAATGCTGCGCTCCTGCTCGGTTGCAGGCTTCTTTGCCGCGTATTGCTCATAGATGAGAGAATAGCTCTCTGAAATCTGCAATTCGGGCACACTGTTGAGCAGAGTGATTGTGAGGTCGCCGCCGTCGGTTTCCACGCTGAAGTCGGGTGTAATCTGCTGGCTGTGGCTGTCGTCGGCAACTCCGGTGATGGTGTTGCCCGGCTTTGGATTAAGTCCGCGGATAAGGTCGAACACACGCCGCATCATTTCCTCGTCGATTCCGAGCTGCGAGGCAATCTTGTCGAAGTGCTTCTTGATGAAGAGCTCGAAGTATTCATCGATCACGCGGTAGGCAAGCAGCGAGATTTCGTCGCCCTTCATGCGCTCAAGCTGCAGCAGCAGGCAGTCGCGCAGGTCGGTTGCACCCACGCCGGCGGGGTCGAGCTCGCGCACCATTTGGTA
This sequence comes from uncultured Prevotellaceae bacterium, assembly GCA_945645715.1. Classification (GTDB taxonomy): domain Bacteria; phylum Bacteroidota; class Bacteroidia; order Bacteroidales; family Muribaculaceae; genus CALZFJ01. The sequence goes on from CALZFJ010000110.1 coordinate 687, forward strand.
CACGCGTTCCACCTCGCTGTCGGTCACATCAAGCCCGGTGTGGTCCATAATGTCGAAGGTAATCGACTCGATGCTGCGCTGCAGGTAGCCGCTGTCCGATATATTGCCGATTATGTATTGGGCAATCATCTGTTGCTTCTCGCTCAGCTCACGTTCGCCGATTTGCGCCATGAGGTAGTCGATGATAGAGTTCTCGTTCACCGCCTCAGGCTCATAATCATCGTCGTCGGAGCTGCGGTTCGACGCGTTGAGGCGATAGTAGGGAATATCGTCCTCCGAGCGGTAGTCGGCTTTCATCATGTCGTCGGCAGTCTCGTGGATAATCTCACCGTCTTCGTCGCGATCAACGTGCTCCTGTTCAGCCGGAGAAGTCTCGTTCACTTCAAGAGCGGGATTTTCCTCGGTGGCACGGCGCACCTCCTCCTCAAGCTCGCTGCCGGTCATCTCAAGGAGACGTCCGAGCAACTTTTGCTGCGGAGCGATCCACAGGCGCGTGGTTTGTTTCTGCTCTAATATCTGTCGGTTGCTGCTTGGCATAGTGTTATTAGTCCTTTAATGAATAGGTAATCGTGGTGACTACACGCAGCTTCTTGATATAGGGCGTGTAGCTGTCGCGATTTTCAATGGAAAATTGTCCTTGGTCGGCACTGATAATCTTCCGAAGCTCGCTGTCGCTGGTTTCGGCAAACTGCTCGGCGGTTTTTTGTGCATTCTGGATTGCTTCCTCCATCATCTTAGGCTTTATCTCACTGAAAGAGGTAAATTCATACACAATAGGCATCTCATAGCCGCCATCGACGATAGCCACACCGTCTTTCAGCAAGTCGCCTTGCTTGGCGATGATAGAGCGGACTTTTTCCACTTGTGCCGAAGTCACTGTGATTACCGAGGTGATATTGTAGCGATAAGCTTTGTTGTCGGCACCATAGCGTTCAGCCGACATGTCAATTACCACCGGCGGGTTCACGCTGATTTCAGCCTCGCCAATGCCATTCTTCTTCAGGAAGTCGGTGATTACTTGGTTGTTACGATTGATGTCGCGATATAGCTGCTGCATATCGTTGCCTATTAGCTTCGACACGATAGGCCAGGTGACTTTGTTGGCAGGCACCTCCATTTCAGAGAGACCTTTCACGGTGACTTTGCGGTCTTTGTTCACAAAATTGTTGATGCCCGACTGAATGTTGCTGCCAAGCACCACGAGGCCTAATGCAATAATCACAGCCTCGATAATCCAACCTTTCTTCTTTTCCATAATCAAAATCAATTTATAGTTATCAGTCTGACCGGTCCGGCTTGTCCGACCGGTCAGACGATTCACCTAATCTCCAAGAAGCCTCAAACCTCTCTAACCTCTTACCTATCACTTAACCTTCCACTCAAATCCGTCCTTGGTGTCCTTCACGTCGAAGCCAATTTCGGCAAGGCGGTTACGGATAAGGTCGCTGGTAGCCCAGTCTTTCTTCTGCTTTGCCTCGCGGCGAATATTGAGCAACAGATCCACAGCCTCTTCGTAGGGCTTCAGATTCACGCCCGAACCGCCTGCACGCTCATCGACAATGCCAAGCACATCGAAGAGGTAGGTCTTGAATGTGGCTTTCAGCTGCTCGAGGTCGTCGGCTGATATGGTTTCTTTTCCGTCGTTCACCGAGTTGATGGCACGGCAAGCGTCAAAGAGGTGAGCAATCACAATCGGGGTATTAAGGTCGTCGTTCATTGCTTCGGCGCACTTTTCGGCAAGGCCGTTTACATCTACACTCGACTTCTCCGACGGTTTTAGCTCGTTGAGGCGCTTCCAGCCGTCCATCATGCGCTCGTAAGCCTTCTCGGCAGCCTGTAATGCCTCGTTTGAGAAATCCACGGTGCCACGATAGTGGGCTTGGAGAATGAAGAAGCGTATGGTCATGGGCGAATAAGCCTGGACAAGAGCCTGATGAGTGCCGTTGAAGAACTCATCGAGGGTGATGAAGTTGCCCAGCGACTTGCCCATCTTCTGTCCGTTGATGGTAATCATGTTGTTGTGCATCCAGTAGCGCACAGCATCGTGTCCCGAGTGAGCCACCGACTGTGCAATTTCGCACTCGTGGTGGGGGAACTGGAGGTCCATGCCACCACCGTGAATGTCGAACACCTCACCGAGGTATTTCTCGCTCATAGTAGAGCACTCAAGGTGCCAGCCGGGGAAGCCTTCGCTCCAAGGCGACGGCCAGTGCATGATGTGCTCGGGAGCAGCCTTCTTCCACAGCGCAAAGTCGGCCGGATTGCGCTTTTCGCTCTGTCCGTCGAGCTCGCGGGTGGTGTTGAGCAGTTCGTCGATGTTGCGGCCTGAGAGCTTGCCATAGTGATAGTCGCGGTTGTATTTGGGCACGTCGAAATACACAGAGCCTTCGCTCACGTAGGCGTATCCCGCATCGAGAATGGCTTTCACATACTCAATCTGCTCGATTATGTGCCCCGAAGCGTGTGGCTCGATGCTTGGCGGAAGCACGTTGAGAGCCTCCATAGCCTTGTGGTAGCGGTTGAGGTAGAACTGCACCACTTCCATCGGCTCAAGCTTCTCAAGGCGAGCCTTCTTTTCAATCTTGTCGTCGCCTTCATCGGCATCGTGCTCAAGGTGACCCACATCGGTGATGTTGCGCACATAGCGCACCTTGTAGCCAAGATGCTGAAGATAGCGATAAAGAATGTCGAAAGTGATTGCCGGGCGAGCGTGCCCAAGGTGTGCATCGCCATATACGGTAGGACCGCACACATACATTCCCACCATCGGTTCGTGGAGCGGCTTGAAGTGCTCTTTGCGGCGGGAGAGTGAATTGTAGATATATAATGGGTGATTCATTTTATTTTGTTGCTGATTAAAGTGTTAATATATCTGTTTTGTTCAAAAAGATAAAAGCTGAGGCTGATAAGTTATGAATTCTCTATACGATAAGAACCCACAAGGCTCACTCTTACCTCTTACCTTTTTACAGGAATTAATTATTACCCATAAAAGGAATTACTGGAGGTGTGGTTCCGCCGTTGTTGCCCGGAACACGCGGTTTGATTTCGCCAAACACTGCCTCATATTTCTTGATATTGTCCTGAAGGGCAAACATAAGCTGCTTCACATTCTCCGGAGTCATGATTATGCGGCTCTGCACCTTCGCTTGAGGTGTGTTTGGCGTCAGACATATCATGTCGAGGAAAAATTCTGCCGGACCGTGTGAAATTACAGCCAGGTTGGCATACTTTCCTTGAGCTACCTCGGGGGTAAGCTCTATCTTAATCTCTTTCTTTTCAGGTTGTGCCATTATTGTATATATGTTTTTAGTTTGTTAATTATCATTTTAGTAATATCCATGCCACAAATTTTTTATTTGGCAAAGTCGTAATATTCCACTTTGGGATATATCACATCGTTGAGATACACCCTCAGCACCTTGCACGATTGCAGTTTCCATACAGCCCCGATGTAGAACGACAGGTAGCATTTGCGCCAGAAATAGGCTTGCTCGCCCAGCATGTTGTGAGCCAGATAGGCTCGCACGGTGTCGCTGTGCCACGTGTCCTTATCCATCACCAAGTAGAGCTGACGCTTGCCCTCGGTGAATTTCACCTCAGTGGAGAGGTTGAGGTAGTCGCCGGTGCGCCAGATGCTTTTCAGCCTCACCGAGTCCATCACCACCGAGTCGGGGCGTGAGGTGTAGCGGAGCGAGTCGGTCACAGCCTCAGTGTATCCTCGGGCGCTGATTTCCTGCACTCCGTTGGTTACAGCCCCGGCAGGAATGTAGTTGAGAAGCATTCGCTGCCCCTGGTTTACGTCAAGGCTGCATCGCGAGGCTGTGCGCAGCGTGATTTCGCTATCGTCGCGCTGAAGGAGCGAAAACACCGCACGCTCGGCGTCGTATCCGGTGAAAGTCACCATGTCGAAGCGAAAGTCGCCATACTCGTATGGCTCATCGTCGCTGCAGCCAATGGCAAGTGCCATGAGCAATACTATTGTTGATATATATAACAATCGTTTCATCTTCTTTGTGCACGTTTCGTTGCAATTACACAATTATTTCCTCATGCTCGGGCAAAACTATCGCACCGTCTTTCATGTGGATAATGCGGTCGGTGTCGCCGGCAAGGCTCTCATCGTGGGTGACGATTACGAACGTCTGCTGCAACTCATCGCGCAAGCGGAAAAACAGTCGGTGAAGCTCCTGCTTGTTCTGCGAGTCGAGGCTTCCCGATGGCTCATCGGCAAAAATCACAGCGGGCTTGTTGATGAGGGCACGCGCCACTGCTGCACGCTGGCGTTCGCCACCCGACAGCTGCGACGGCTTGTTTTCGGCACGCTCGCTTAGCCCCATAAAGTCGAGCAGCTCCATAGCACGGCGCATGGCTTCTTGCTGCTTTGTGCCGCCAATCATTGCCGGAATAGCCACATTCTCCACAGTGGTAAATTCGGGCAGAAGCTGATGAAACTGAAACACGAATCCGATGTTACGGTTGCGGAAGTGCGACAATTCGCGGCTACGCATTTTCAGCACCTCCACGCCATCATATTTCACTACACCCGAGTCGGGACTGTCGAGAGTGCCCATGATTTGCAGGAGTGTGGTCTTGCCGGCACCGCTCTTGCCCACAATCGACACAATCTCGCCCTTGTCGATAGAGAGCGACACATCGCGAAGCACATGCAGCTTCCCATAATATTTATTTATGCCTTCAATTTCAATCATAATCTCAGTAGAAAAAGAGTTTTGCCCACGGCGATTGCCTCATTCCACGGTGGCGAAAAGTGGCAATGGAGCAGCAAAATCACTGTCATTCGCTAATAAATAGCGAATTTACAAAGATTTTTTGAATTATGAGCATATTCTCCCGGCGTTTTCACATTATTCAACCAAAAAAATCGCAAGGATGACAAATTCCATCGAAGTTTTAGTTGTCTTCGCTATTGTCGCCCTTGCGATATGTGTAGCCTTATCGGCTGAAAAAAACACAAGCTTACCACGAGCCTCCGGCACCGCCTCCGCCGAAGCTGCCTCCGCCGAAGCCTCCAAAGCCGCCGAAGCCTCCGCCACCGAACCCGCTGCTGCGACTGCCACCGCCGCTGCCGAAGATTGTCGGGCCGAGGAACACACCTCCGCTACCCATGGTACCGCTGTTCTTGCCGCCATTGTTTTTGTCGCCAAAGATTGCTCCTGCTATGATAATGCCAATGATTATCAAGAAGATCAGCACAAAGATGCCGTCGAGGTCGTTGTCCTCATCAAATTGCTCCTTTGAGTATTCTCCGGCAGCAATAGGCTTTATTACGCTCAGAGCCTCTACGACGCCACCATAGTAGTCGTCATTCTTGAAATGCGGAATCATGCAGCGCTCCACAATCTTCTTGCAGGTGGCATCGGGCAGAGCACCTTCCAGTCCATATCCGGTGGCAATGAACACCTGTCCGCGGGTGTCGTTCTTGGGCTTCACCAGAATCACAACGCCATTGCGGTATTCCTTTCCGCCAACGCCCCACTTTTCGCCTATCTCATAAGCCATCTGCGCCGGCTCCATGCCACCGAGGTCAGCCATAGTGACCACAGAAATCTGGTTCGACGTCTTGCGGGCGAAGAGCACCAGCGAGTCTTCCATTTCCTGCACCTGTTGCGGTGTGAAAATGCCGGCAAAGTCGTTGACCAAGCGAGGAGGATTGGGCACATCGGGCACCTGAGCCACTGCTGCGGCTGCAGCAATCACGAGCACCACAGCTGCAAGAGTGCGCTTAGTCGCTATAAGATATTTCATCGCTTTGTTCATTGATGTCGTCATCTTTGTGTGGAAAATATTTCGATAGATTCTCGCCCACCTGCATAATCACGCGGCACAGTCCCTCGGCAGGCTTGCCGTCGCGCAGAAAGGTGGCAAGTGTCGATTTTTCGGTTTCCCAAAAGTCGGCAGGCACACGCTCGTTGATGCCTTTGTCTCCAATGATGGCAAACTGGCGCGAGCGGTAGGCAATGTAGATGAGCACGCCATTGCGCTCGCGGGTTTCGTGCATTCCGAGGTTGGCAAACACCTCCACGGCGCGGTCGAGCGGATTTCCACACTTGCACTGCGGCTCCACATGCACGCGAATCTCGCCCGAAGTGCACTTTTCAGCTTCACCTATGGCAGCCACAATGGCGCGTTGCTCCTCCTCTTTAAGGAATTTATTCAGTCCCATAGTCAAGAATCAGTTAAAGTGTCTGATATAACGTCGGCACTTATCCTGACACAGTATATGCTTATTATTCCACCTTCTTATAGTCGTCGGAAA
>CALZFJ010000111.1 GCA_945645715.1 uncultured Prevotellaceae bacterium
ATATGCTTCTTTTTCCTATTTTTGCACCAACAATGCCCGTATAAGACAATTTTTAATCAAGAATTATGATACACAATAGGATTTTCGTGAAGTTTCTTGCATTGGTGGTCCTTGCAGTCTCCACACAGTGTGTAGCACGCGCCGATGGCGGCAAAAGTTGCTGCCTGACGACTGAGTGTGCCGAGAAATGCCCAGCCAAGTGCAATGAAGCCGTGAAAGTGGGTGCCGAGCGCACCGCCGAGTATATCCCCTTCCTCAAGGGTAAGCGTGTGGCTATAATGAGCAACCACACCGGCATGGTGGGCAACAAGCACACCCTCGATGTGATGCTTGAGCAAGGCGTGAACGTGACCACCATTTTCTCGCCCGAACACGGTTTCCGCGGCAACGCCGATGCCGGTGAAAAGGTGAAAAGCGGAGTAGATGAAAAGACAGGAATCCCCATTGCGTCGCTCTACGACGGCAAGTCGCCCATGCCGAGTGCCGAGACAATGGCAAAATTCGACGTAATTGCAATAGATATCCAAGACGTGGGACTCCGCTACTACACCTACTATGTGACCATGATAAACCTCATGGACGCTGCCCTCACCTACGGCAAGGAGGTGCTTGTGCTCGACCGCCCCAACCCCAACGGCATGTATGTAGATGGCCCTATCCTTGATATGCAATATAAGTCGGGCGTAGGCCGCCTGCCCATTCCTGTGGTGCATGGCATGACGCTCGCTGAGATCGCCCTTATGGCCGATGGCGAAGGCTGGCTGAAGGACGGCAAAAAGCTTGGCAGCAAGCTCAAAGTGGTGCCGTGTGACAACTACACCCACCAGACGCGCTACCGCCTGCCGGTTGCGCCATCTCCCAACCTGCGCACCATGCTTGCCATCTACCTCTATCCCTCGATTTGCTACTTCGAGGCTACGCCTGTGAGCCTTGGGCGTGGTACCGACAAACCTTTTGAGATATACGGTCACCCTGACCTCAAAGGAAAGGGCTACTCCTACACTTTCACCCCTCAGAGCGTACCCGGTGCAAAGAATCCGCCCCAACTCGGCAACTTGTGCTATGGCCGCGACCTATCATCGCTCAACGAGGAGGCTGTGATTGCAGCCGGAATCAATCTGGAATACCTCATCGATGCCTACCGCAATGTAGGCATTGGCGACGCCTTCTTCACTAAATTCTTCGAGAAGCTGATAGGCCGTGGCGACATTCGCACAATGATTGAGCAGGGTCGCAGCGCAGCCGAAATAAAAGCCACTTGGAGCGACGATGTGAAGCGCTTCAAAGAGCAACGCCGCAAATATCTTCTCTACAAAGAATAATTCAAAAACATAACACAGAATCTATATATTTATGACAGCTTTCACAGTACTGGCTACGATAGTCGGCTATTTCATTCTTCTTTTCCTTGTGTCCTATCTTGCCGGACGCAAGAGCGACAACGCAAGTTTCTTCACCGGCAACCGCCGTATGCCGTGGTATATAGTGGCGTTTGCCACCATGGGAGCCGCCATTTCGGGCGTCACATTCATCTCGGTGCCGGGCATGGTGGTGGGCAAGAGTTTCTCTTATCTGCAAATGTGCTTCGGCTTCATTGTAGGCTACATAGCTATAGCCTATGTGCTCGTGCCGATGTTCTATAAGCGCAACCTCATCTCCATCTATGGCTACCTTGAGCAACGCTTCGGGGCAATGACCTACAAGAGCGGCGCATGGTTCTTCTTCATCTCGAAGATGCTCGGCGCGGCAGTGCGCTTCTATGTGGTGTGCGTAGTGCTCCAGAGCCTTGTGTTTGCTCCGCTCGGCGTTCCCTTTGTGGTGAATGTGATTCTCACCATTGCCCTAATATGGCTCTATACCAAGCAGGGTGGCGTGCAGACGGTTATCTGGACCGATACGCTCAAGTCGTTCTGCCTTGTGCTCTCTGTGGTGCTGAGCATAGTGTTCATTGCCAAAGGTCTGGGCTATGATTTTGCCGGGCTTGTGAGTGCCGTGGCAAGCGACGACACCTCGCGCGTGTTCTTCTTCGACAACCCCAAGGAGGGCACATACTTCTGGAAACAGTTCCTCGCCGGAATCTTCATGGTGATTGCAATGACAGGGCTCGACCAGGACATGATGCAGCGTAATCTTGCCTGCAAGAACTTCAAGGAGTCGCAGAAAAACATGATTGTCAGCTCCATCTCGCAATTCTTTGTGATAGCCCTATTCCTGGTGCTCGGCACGCTGCTCGTGCTCTATGTGCGTGCCACCCCTGGCATGGCAATACCCGAAAAGACCGACGAGCTGTTCGGACTGGTGGCTTCGAGCGGCGATATGCCAATAATTGTAGGAATACTCTTCATTCTCGGTTTGATTTCAGCATCTTATTCGGCAGCCGGCTCGGCTCTCACCTCGCTCACCACATCGTTTACCGTCGATGTGCTTAAAGCCCATGAGAAGCAAGACGAGGCACGCCTCACACGCACACGCAATATGGTGCACGTGGCAATGTCGGCAATTATGGGCGTGGTGATTGTGGTGTTCTATATCATCAGCAACAGCGATGCAATCAGCGCAGTATATGCCATTGCCAGCTACACCTACGGCCCGATTCTCGGCTTGTTTGCCTTCGGACTCGCCTGCCACACTGCCGTGCGCGACAAGTGGGTACCGGCGGTGTGCATCGCAGCCCCGGTGATATGCTTCTTCGTGCAGAAGTGGCTTCTCGATAGCTTCGGCTATGTGATGAGCTTCGAGCTGCTGCTGCTCAACGCCGCCGTAACCGTGATAGGATTGATTCTGCTAAAGAAATAAGCAATCTCCCTCACCTCTCCACTCTTACCTCTTACCTAACCAACATGGGACGTGGATTAATCAACAAATACATCTGGATTATCGACACCTTGCAGCGATATGGCCGCATCACACGCGAAGATTTGGGGCAGCTCTGGAAGGACGATAAAGTGTCGGGTGGTGAACCTCTCACCCGACGCACTTTCTATAACTATCGCGATGGCATTGCCGACGTGTTTAACGTGGAAATTGAGTGTGACGCCTCCACCTACGAATACTACATCAAGGATAAAGGCGAACAAGCCGGCAGAATGTGTAATCTTCTGCTCGACAGCGTGACGATGACGGGAATGCTAAGCGGTGCCGGTGCCGTGGAAAGCCGCATCGTGCTCGAAGACGTGCCAAGCTCGCGCACCAACCTCCCGGTGCTGATTGAGGCGATGAAGCACAACCGCCGTGTGCAATTCACTTATCACTCCTACACACGTCTGAATCCCACGCCAGGAGTGGTGATTGAGCCTTATTTTGTGCGCCTTTTCAAGCAACTGTGGTATGTGATAGGCTATAATGTGAAAGACCGCAAAATCAAGACCTATTCGCTCGACCGAATGACCGATGCAGTGGTGGGAATCGACACCTTTGAGATGCCCGACGGCTTCGATGCCTCTAACTTTTTCCACGACAACTTCGGCATAATGACCAGCCGCGGCGTGGCAAAGGAAGTGGTGCTGCGAGTGAACAGCACCCAGGCAAAATATATGCGTGCTTTGCCCCTGCACCACTCGCAGCGCGAAATAGCCATTCACGACGATTATTCCATCTTCAGCTTCAAGCTCTATCTCACCTTCGATTTCATCAAGGAATTGCTCTCAATGGGGTCGAGCGTTGTGGTGGTGAAGCCAAAAGAGCTAAAAGTGCAGCTCCTCGACGAGCTTCGCAAAACCCTTGCCAACTACGACTAAAAACCCCCACTCTTACCTCTCCACTCTTACCTCTCCACTCTTACCTCTTGAAATACACCCTAATCTCGCCAATCGATAAGCGACCGCGCACCATCAGCGGAATGCGACGCTCATCGGTTGAAATCCACGTGTCGATGTCGTCCGACGACTTCGTGGCACCATCTTGCGTGAAAGTGAACTGCACGTGATAGGCACGGTGCTTGCTCTTGTCGCGCAACTTCACCTCCTCAATGCCCACAAGCTTCACGCTCACAGTCTCCTTCTTTTTCCCCGAAAACACAGTAGATTTATACACCGTGCTCTCGCGCATTCCCGCAAAATTGAGTTTACGCAGGAAATAAAACACACTGAGCATATCGTAGGCAGTGCCTTGCGTCTCAAGTTGCTTCACCGTAGGCTCCTTGCCCGGACGACGGCGAGTGCATTGACCGATTGTGGTGTAGCCACGGTAGGTGTATTTCACCTCATCTACCTCATCGTGCTTGCCCTCGTGCGACGACTTCACATAGTGCAGCGGCCGCAGCCCCTCCTTGGCAATGGTGCAGGTGAGCGTGTCGCGCACACGATACACGCCATCAGCCCACGACACCGTGCGGGCAGTGAGCGAAGTGCGATACACATCGCCATCGTTGCGCAGACTGAGCGTAGCCGATGCGGCATGCTTCCATATCAGTCCCCAGTGATAAACTATCTCATAGTTCAGGTCTTCGTTGGCAAACTCGGCAGCGCGAGCACGCTGCGGCAACACCATTGCCACCAACACCACCGCCAAAAAAGCAACCCTCAGCGAGCCTTTAAGCAAAATATCTTTTGAAATAAGTTTCATATCTTCGTTTATAGTGAAAAAATTACGTTTTCTTGATTAGACGCATAATGCTGCATTTGGTTTATCACCTTAAGTCACAATTTTTGTGAAATGAACAATAGTAAGCAAATTTTGCTATAAATTGATACAAATATGCAACACTTTGAACAAAAATACACATATTCTGAACATTTATCACCTATCCATATCATCAAATAGCAGTAACTTTGCAACAGTAATGATAAGAATTTAATTCTTCATAATGGGTAAATAATAAGGTTTTTTTATAGTTTTTTGGGTTATTTGCGGCTGCAGTGCGCGACGTGATGTCGTATCCTCCGGCCGCAACTTTATTTTTCCGCCAATCCACAGCAATCGAGGAGTCAGTTCCCACTGTAGCCCATCTACGGAAAATTCTTCTATATGTTTTGACAGAAAATTTCTTGCGTGTGTGCAATATACAAGATTTTTATTGTACATTTGCATAATTATAGGCAGACCATAGCCTGACTACAAACTGAAAACTCATGAGTAAATACATTGTTTCTGCACGAAAATACCGACCTGAGACGTTTCACAGCGTGGTGGGACAGCAGTCGCTCACTCACACGCTGAAGGCTGCCATCGATTCGCAACGCCTGGCTCACGCCTACCTCTTCTGCGGTCCGCGCGGCGTGGGTAAGACAACCTGTGCGCGTATTTTCGCCAAAACCATCAACTGCCTCTCGCCCACTGCCGAGGGAGAAGCCTGCAACGAATGCGAATCGTGCCGCGCTTTCAATGAGCAGCGCTCCTACAACATCGTGGAGCTTGACGCAGCATCAAACAACTCGGTAGATGACATTCGCAACCTCATCGACCAGGTGCAGATTCCGCCTCAAATCGGAAAGTATCGCGTGTTTATCATCGACGAGGTGCACATGCTGTCGTCGGCGGCATTCAATGCATTCCTCAAGACGCTTGAGGAACCTCCCGCTCACGCCATATTCATTCTTGCCACCACCGAGAAGCAGAAGATTATCCCAACTATACTATCGCGTTGCCAAATCTACGACTTCTCGCGCATCACCATCAACGATATGGTGCAGCAGCTGCAATATATCGCCTCACAAGAGGGTATCACTGCCGAGCCTGCCGCCCTCAATGTGATTGCACAGAAAGCCGACGGTGCCATGCGCGATGCTCTCTCCATATTCGACCAGGTGGCGGCTTCCTCGTTTGGCAATATCACCTACCAGAGTGCCATCGACAACCTCAATGTGCTCGACCACGACTACTACTTCCGCCTGATGGAGACCTTCCGCACCTGCAACGTGCCCGAAGCTTTGCTCATATATAAGGAAATCCGCGACCGAGGCTTCGACTCGCTCTTCTTCATCAATGGCTTGGCGCAACACATTCGCGATATGCTGGTGGCTCTCACCCCAGCCACAAAGAGCCTGCTCGAGATGAGCGACGAAGTGGCGCAGCGATTCATCGAAGAGTCGCGCAAGTTCCACCCGAAATTCTACTATCGCGCCCTCGACCTTTGCAACACTTGCGACGTAAACTACCGCACTGCCACCAACAAGCAATTTGTGGTGGAGCTGACGCTCATTAAGCTGTGCCAGATTCTCGATGCCACCACGCCTCCGGGCGGCGGAAATGGCGGTGGACAACCACTCAAGACAGTTGCTGCGCCACAACAGCAGCAGCCCACCACGGCAGCTCCTCGCCAACAATCGGTAGCGTCGCAGCCACAAGCCACAGCAGCGACACCACAGCAAGTGGTGTCTCCCCAGCCTGTGACTGCAACACCACCACAGCCCTACCACGCCACCACAGCTCCACAAGTGCCCTCTAAGCCCGCACAACAGCCACAAATGCAGCCGGGAGGCTATCGTGCCGCCACGAGCAACACAGTGGCTTATAAGCCCGGCGCACTGCGCACCCCGGCAGCAAGCCGCATTATGATCAATACACAGCCTGCGCAGCAGCAAGGCACGGTGCAAAGTGCCACTCCATCGGCTACTACGCGCCGCAACTCAACATTCACCGAGCAGCAAATGCTTGCCGCATGGCAACGCTTTATCACCGAACATCCGCACGAAAAGGTGATTATCAACACCATGCGAATGTCGCAACCCAAGCGCGTGAACGACACACTCTATGAAATCTATGTGGAAAACCAAGGTCAGGTGGAGTTTTTCAACACCCACCGCACCGAAATAGTAGAATATCTGCGCAACGCAGTCAGCAACGATATGCTTGCCATCAATGTGAATATCCGTGAGGGTGGACCCGCCCCCAAAATCTGGTCGCCACGCGAAGTGGTAGATGACATGTGCAAGCAGAATGAAGCCGTAGTGAACCTAATCCGCGACTTCGAGCTTGGCCTCGCATAACCCCACCCCTGTTTT
>CALZFJ010000112.1 GCA_945645715.1 uncultured Prevotellaceae bacterium
CACGGTGGGTTTTCCGCGGCGCACGTCGGCTTTGTCCATCACGTCGTCGTGGAGCAGGGTGAAGTTGTGGTAAAGTTCAATGCCTACAGCTTGATTGAGTGCACGCGAATGGTCGCCACAGAAAGCGTCGCAAGCCATCAGTGTGAGCACTGGGCGCAAGCGCTTTCCGCCAAGAGCCATGGTGTAGGCAATAGGTTCGTAGAGAGCCGCCGGAGAGGCGGGATATTTAATGTCGGCAATCGCTTGCGAAGCCACATTCACATAGTCTTGAAATTGTAGCATGATGATATTTTGAGGTGTTAAATGAGAGAATTTGTAATCATTTTCGCGAGTTGAGTCAGAAAACGGCAGAGGCGAGGTCGGGGTCGTCATTGCCGATTTTTTCTCTGAAAGCCTCATCGAAGGCACGCACGGCAGCGGTGTCGCCTGCCAGAATATATTCACTCTGCACTGCCTTAGCATCGAGAATGGCATGCTGCATAGCCATGGTGTCGGTGTGGCTTGTGGCGATAAGCTTTGCTGCCGCCTCAATGGCACGGGTGCGTGCTTCGGCAGCGCGGGTGCTTGTAGCCGATGAGCCTCCGCCGCAGCCGGTGACAATGACCGTCGCAGCGAGCAAGGCCGGGATATAAAGTAAATGTCGCATAATCCGATACTGTTTTTTTAATAGTGCAAATATATCACTTTTCAGCCAATTAAGGGCTATAAAGAGGGATAAAATATGGAGGTGGGATAGATACAAAAAAGGATTAATTGTCTCACGACAATTAATCTTCACTTAAAATCTAATACCAATGAAAAAACTTATTGCAAAGGTAAGGGCTAAAAATATGCTATGCAACATATTTTGCTTATTTTTTCTTGCTCGTTTGCAATAATTAACACGCCCCAATGGCTGTTGATGCCGATAGGGGCGTGTAGAGGTTTTTTCTGTGTGCGGAGTGAACCGCTGTGTGCTATTTTACTAATTTTTTTGTATGGCTTCCGTCGCTCTGCCGCACTATGTGCAAACCGGGCTCGCGGGCATCTACTTTCAGCCCGTTTACGCCGTAGTGCTGTCCCTCGGTGGCATGGTTGGCGGCAATTTCGCCAACTCCGGCTCCTTCAAAGGTGAAACTGTTGCCCGAAGTGAAAGCGGAGCCGTGGTAGGCGGCATTTATCATCTGTACGCCCCAAGTGTAGGTGTCGGGCTTAGGTGGGAAGAAGATGATGGAAGTGTTGCCACCGGCATTGCCTGTGGTCATCGATTTGCGCACACCATCGAGTTCGCCTCCAATGAACGACAGGCAGTCGGTTAGAAGGTTGCCTTGTGAGTCTTTTACATAAAATTCAAAGCTTTCGCAGCCAACTGCCGAAGCCGGAGCTTCCCAGGAGAGTGTGATGGCATTGTCGCCGACTGCTGCCGAGAGTGCTTGAGGAGCTTCAGGGCGCGAGGCTGCTTCACAGGAGTTGAGCGCCACTACCATGGTGCGACCGAGCTGGTCGTTGGTGAGGTAGATATCGTCCTTGAAATATCCTTGGCAACAGTAGTCGGGGGTGCCATCGCCGTCGAAATCGGGGAATGATATGGTGTGGCTCATTGCGCCGGGTAGCTGAGCGAAACCATAGAGCACGCCGGTACATTTCTGGTTGGTATAAACGTGGGCAGTGGTCTTGTTGCTGATTTTGTCGCAAGTTCCCGAGATTATGAGGTCGTAGGAGCCATCTCCGTTCCAGTCGATTACGCCCGAAGCAGTTGGCGCAGAGCCCGATTTGTAGATATTGTTTTTCAGATGCCCTGCCATGGTCTTGAAAGTGGGCTGAGAGCCTCCTTTATTAATATATACGGTTTGTTCATACTCCGAGTCACCGAGATTGTAGTCGCCGGCTCCCGAGAGAAAAAAATCGGGGCGACCGTCGCCATTGAAGTCGGCAACTTGCAGCGAGCCACCGCTTTTGGGCTTCACGACGGTGCTGTTTTCGCGCAGCCCGAGAGAGGCGAAGCTGCCGGGAGCCGAAGGTGTGTTGAGAAAAATCTCGGTTATAGCCGAAATGCCGCTTGTCCCTTCCACTTTAGCCGCAATGATGAAGTCGCATAATCCGTCGGCATTGAAGTCGGCTGCACGCACAATTGGGCTTGACAGTTTATACTCGGGCAGGAAGGGGATTGCTGTGAAAGAAAAATTGTCGCCGTTGAAACCACGGTTGATGAGGATATAGTTGTAGATTGTGGCATCTTGATAGCCGGCACAAACGATGTCGGTAAGTCCGTCGTTGTTGCAGTCGAGCAGGGCTGCGGTGTGAGGTGCGCGAATGTCGAAGTCGATTGCTGCGCCGTTGGCATCGGTAATGGAGAGCTGTGCAGGGCGGAAAGTGCCGTCGCCATTGCCAAGAAACACGCCCTCGCTGCCGAGCTGTTTCACATACACATCGTCGGTAGTGCTTTTGCCTATTTGCTCAAAAGCCACAATGTCGGGAATGCCGTCGTGGTTGATGTCGCAAGGCAGCATTATGGGGTAGTCGGCAACCTGAATTGCCGATTGGGAGCCGTCGAGGTAGTCCCACGCCTTAGAGGCTTCGTCCCACAGCGCGATGTGCATAGCGCGGCGCTTGCCGAAGCCGTCGGAGGTGAGGTCGTTTTGAATGGAGCGGGTGGCGCCGCCCGAAATCATGTCGAGGTGTCCATCGCCGTTCAGGTCGAGTACAAGGCTGCCTCCGCGCTCATATCCGCGCTCAGTGTCGATTAGGTATGCCGGTTCGTAGCCAATGAAGCGCTCACCCTTCAGTATCGGGCGAATGAAAGGCTCCTTTGTCATCTCAAGATTATCGCCGGTGAATTGCATACGACCTATGTAGGTGAGTCGCGGGTGAATGGCTGTGGTGCTGTTGTGGGCATGGAAGGCGATGCGAAGGTCGCCATTGGCATCGGTGAACAGGGTGTGGTGCCCCGTGCCAACGAGGTCATATACGCGCCGCACGATAGGGTTGGAGCTCGACTTCTTCCACTCGGGCGAGGTGAGAGAGGTAGATGTGGCATAGCCTATAGCATAGTCGTGGCTCTCGTAGCTGTTGGCTGAGTAGGTGAGGTAGTAGATGCCATTGTGCTTCACCATGTTTGGACCTTCCACCACACGCGGCCAGATGTTTTCCCATGCTGCCGACACCGAGAAGCAGTATTTCAGCGTGCCTGCTACCGGGGTGATGTGGTCGTCGGCAAGGCGGCACATCCAGATGCAGTTACCGTCGGTGAAACGCACGAAAAAGAGATAGGCCGTGCCATCGTCGTCGATAAACATCGACGAGTCGATGCACTTTTCACTGCCAAGCAGTCCCTCCATTTGGTAGCCGCCCTCTTGAATGAACGGACCGAGTGGCGAAGACGCTTTAGCCACGAATAGGTGCTCATTAGCTGAATAATACATTATGTATTCATCGCCAATGTGATATACTTCGGGTGCCCAGAACCATTGCGTTTCGGTGCAGTTGTCGCGATGCAAGGCGAGCTGTGACTGTTGTTCCCATTCGATAAGGTTGGGTGATGTGAAAACTACGATGCCGTCGTTGGAGTAGGTGCCGTAGGCGTAATAGGTGCCGTCTTCGTAGAACACGAAGGGGTCGGCGAGCGGAAGTTTACTTTGCTGAAACTGAGCTGCCGCTATGCCAGCCAATAGCAATAGCATAGCGAAAAACGAAAGTAATCGCTTCATTGATAGTTGAAAAATGTAGTTAGTTAGTAAATAAAGTTCGTTCGTGTGGAGAGATGAGTGGTTGTTGTGGAGAGATGAGTGGTTGTGGTTGTTGTGGTTGAAAATATTTGAGTGGAGATAGAGTGTCGCGTTATTCGGGAGTGAACTTGAGGGCGTTCTCGTCGGCGCTTTCGAGGCGACGGCTATGCCAGCAGTGTCGGCATAGAGCCACATACTTGTCGTCGCCGCCGATTTCCACCTGGTTTCCGTCGGTGACGATGCGGCCTTTGTGGTCGATGCGAGCATTAACAATGGTCTTGCGCCCGCAAGAGCAGGTCGATTTTATTTCGTCGATGGTATCGGCAATCTCAAAGAGGCGCTTGGAGCCTTCAAAGAGGTTGGTGCGGAAGTCGGTGCGGAGTCCGTAGCACACCACGTTGCTGCCATAGTCATCGACGATACGCGCGAGCTGATCTACCTGACGGCGCGAGAGGAATTGAGCCTCGTCGATGAGAATCCAGTCTTTCACCACGAGGGTTTCCTCGAAAGTGGTCTTGGCAAGCTCATAGAGGTCGGTATCGGGATAAATCCAGAGGCAACGTCGCTCAATGCCTATTCGGGAGCGGATCACATTGTCGCCTTCGCGATTGTCGATGATAGGTTTCATGCACAGGTATTCCATGCCACGTTCCTCAAAGTTGTAGGCAGTGGTTAGAAGCAGGGCGGTTTTCGCCGAGCCCATTGTTCCGTAGCGGAAGTATAGTTTTCCTATTCGGTTCATATTAGTTAGTCGGTCCTTATTGTCGTAAGGTAGTTTAAAAAGTTAGAAAAAGTCCTTACAAATTTACAATCTTTATGGAGAAGTAGCAAGCAAACGACAAATTAAAATTTGTATAATTGCATTATATGTTGCAACACAACGAATTTGAAAAAAATCCCTTTCGAGAGGGAGGAAATTGCAAAAAAATCCCTTTGCAGAGTGACTTTTTTGGGAAAATGTCACTTTGCAGAGGGAAAAAATTGCGAGAAAGTCCCTCTCGGGAGGGAAAATGATGCTGCGATGACTATTTTGTAGGCGGTATGATGAGATAATTCGGAAGGTGATTAGTTTGGTGGATAAATTTACAAAAATTTAATATAGTATAATTTGGTGTATATCAATAATTTCACTACTTTTGTGCGTGCTAAGTCTTG
The DNA here is from genome assembly GCA_945645715.1 of uncultured Prevotellaceae bacterium. Classification (GTDB taxonomy): domain Bacteria; phylum Bacteroidota; class Bacteroidia; order Bacteroidales; family Muribaculaceae; genus CALZFJ01. Next base: position 4,860 of record CALZFJ010000112.1, read on the forward strand.
AAAAGGTGTATATTTGCGCTGCTGCTAAGTCTTGAAAAGGTGTATATTTTGACGAGGCAAATCGCTTGAAATGGTGTAAATGGTTAATAAAAGTAAAAAAGTATGCGTAGAAAAGTGTAATTCAAGCCGAGCAGCTTTACAGAAAGTTAATGAAAGACAAGCTGGAGATTAACAAGGGTATGCTCGTGGAGAATATTGTAGCGCAAATGCTGCGAGCCACCGGACATAAGCTATATTTTTTCTCGTCGAATAGTAGAACTGATGCCAGCAACCGAATGGAGATTGATTTTCTCATTCCTAAAGCTGTTGTCAGCACCCGGCACAACATTCACCCTATTGAGGTGAAATCTACAACGCGCTACACGCTCACTTCGCTCAGTAAGTTTAGGGAAAAATATGCTGAGTGGGTAGCGGAACCTATTGTAGTGCACTATGCCGACCTTTCAATGAATGATGGAATTTTATTTTTACCGATTTATATGGTGGAGATGCTGTGAGGCTACTTGAGGTGGGTGCGGAAGATGGGGAGGAAGAAGCGAGCACAGCGCTCGAAGCCGAGGTCGGTGAAGTGTGCGCAATCTACCGTACCCTCATTGTCGTCGCCTATCATGCCGCGCGACGACACAAAGTGCACATTAGCATCGCCGGCGCTGCGGAACTTGCGGTAAAACTCAAGCCAGGTTGCATCTTTTTCTTCAATTATGCGGCGCGTTTCAGTGTTGAAGCGCATATTGGGAAATTCGGGAGTCTGCACCATTAAGATGGGAGTAGTGGGGTGAGCTTTGCGCAAGATAGAGTAGAATCGCTCGGTTCGCTCCTTGATTTGAGGCGTGGTGACGTTGGGCAGGCAGTCGAGTACATAGATCCCGGCATCGATAGCAGCCATCATTTCGGCAATTTCATAGTCGAGTCGTCCATTTCCGCTGAAGCCGAGGTTGATAACCACGCGATTGAGTTCGCGCTCAATGATGTTGGTGGCAGCCATTCCCGGTCGGGAAGCACAGCCGCCTTGGGTGATGCTGGTGCCATACCACACAATCGGCTTTTCAGCCACAGGGAGGTCGATAGCAGGCGGTGCGATGATAGCGGTGGAGTCGATGCCAATCTCGAGCGATGAGCAACTGTCGTAGAGTGGAAGAAAGAGGAGGTATTCGCGCTCTTCGGGAGTCATGTTGCTCATTAGCGTGTATTTGTTGTCGGGCTTCACTCCAGGGCGGGCAGCATTGACGAAGGTCCACGAGCCATCGCTCTGCAAGGTGTAAAGATCAAGACCACGCACGCCTGTGGCAGTCATGTGGTTCATCGAGAAATTATTTGTGGAGTGCCATTTCAGCCCAATTGTGGATGTATTGGAGCGGAAACGCACGGCAATTCCGGCAGAGTTGCGCCCCACGCCCCATAGCCCTTGGCGAATGTGCCCGCTGAGCGAGTCGGGGAGTCGGCTGAAGATGGTGTCGGTGGCATAGGTGGGCTTGCCTATGATTCTGAATTGCGTAGCATCGCGATATTGCAGTTCGGCGATGGCAGTGGTAGCCATTGCGCAGACGATGATCAGTGAAAGAAGAAGTTTTCTCATGATGATAATTATGTTTCAAAAAATTGATATGTTGCAAAATTAGTGATAATTGCCGAGAAACGCTTGGATATGAGCCTGAATATTGTTACTTTTTTCACCATTATGGGGCAAAATCACTGTTTTTTAGGTATATGATTAAAAAGTTGCTAACTTTGCAAGAGTATTAAATGTTGTAGTACAGAAGAAACTTTTTTATAATTACTATGATAAAATCACTGAGAATAACAATATCATTCCTCCTTGTGATAGCTATAGCAGTTGCTTCGTGCGGTTACGACGATGTGGTGACCGACAAGGTGGAGGCTGTGCGCCTTTCGGGCTTCGACAACAGTGGCGAGCTGCCCAAGAAGATTGAAGGCGGCACCTGTCCTCGCATGGCATATATGCTGTGGGTATCGTTCCGGCTCAGCGACTATGCCGATGTGGCACACCTGACACAGCCAATGACGGGGCTACGCATTATCACCGTGTCCTACTTTGATTCCGGACACCCG
>CALZFJ010000113.1 GCA_945645715.1 uncultured Prevotellaceae bacterium
AGTTTGTACTTGCCTTGCCCACATCGAGTGCACCGCCTTTCACATAGTAGCCAAAGTAGCTCGCCACGCTGCTCACCACGAAGGCAAAGAACAGCGACTTGATGAGCGCATACCACACATACCAGCTGTTAAACTGGGTTTGAATTCCGTATATGTAGGTTGAAACAGGCACAAGTCCCGTCACTGCACACACCATATAGCCTCCCCAAAGGCTGGTGAACATACTGAACACCACAAGCACATTGATAAACGTCACCATCGCCATCACCTTGGGCAGAACCAGGAAATTGGCTGAATTTACGCCCATTATCTCAAGGGCATCAATCTGCTCGGTTACGCGCATTGTGCCTATCTCTGATGCGATGTTCGACCCCACTTTTCCTGCCAATATCAAGCAAAGTATCGACGAGGAGAACTCAAGCAGGATAATCTCGCGCGTGGCAAGTCCCACAGCGTAGCGCGGCATCAGCGGTGAGGTGGTATTGAGATACATCTGAATGGTACACACCGCTCCGATAAAGATTGAGATTACTATCACGAGCGGAATCGAATCGATGCCGAGCTTCAGTATCTCATTCACATAGCGGCGGAAAAACTCCTTCCATCTGTCGGGAAATGTGAAAACCCGGCTGATGAAGATGCAATAATTGCCAAATGACTTCAGTGATGATTGTATAATCATATTCTATTTGTCTATAATAATTCTTTACTATGAATCAAGCGAACAAGGCTAATACAGCGAGAGCCTTATGTTAGCTAAAATGCCGTCCAGCCCTGTGCACGAATGGGCAGCTCATTGCCATCGCGGCTTTCAAGATAGCTGCCGAGTTCGGGCTTGGTGATGCGGCCTATGATGCGAGCCGTCTTCATCGCCGCCACCTTCTCGTGGTCGGCAAGCGTCACGGTGAACAGCAGCTCATAGTCTTCGCCGCCATTGAGTGCAGCTGTCACGAGGTTCATGCCAAATTCCTCAGCCATCACTGCCGTCTGGTAGTCGATAGGAATGCGCTCCTCATACACACGGCAGCCCACACCGCTTTCCTTGCAGATGTGCAGCAGCTCCGACGAGAGTCCGTCGCTCACGTCCATCATGGCAGTAGGCTTCACTCCGATGCTACGAAGTTCTTCAATCACATCTCGGCGAGCTTCAGGCTTCAATTGGCGCTCGAGCAGATATTCACGCCCCTCAAATGCCGGGTGGAAATCGTCGCCCTGATGGTCTTTCGACACCACTCGCTCGCGCTCAAGCAGCTGCAAGCCCATATAGGCAGCTCCGAGGTCACCGCTCACGCAAATCAAGTCGGTGTCGCGTGCTCCGCTGCGATACACCACCTCTCCCCTCTCAGCCTCGCCTATGCAGGTGATGCTGATAAGCAGTCCGGTGACAGATGCCGAGGTGTCGCCTCCAACCAAATCCACTCCATAAATGCTGCAAGCCAGCTTAATGCCGGCATAAAGTTCCTCGATATGCTCCACGGTGAAGCGCTTCGACACTCCCAGCGACACGGTAATCTGTCGCGGAGTGCCGTTCATCGCATAAATGTCGGAGAAATTCACCACCGCAGCCTTGTAGCCAAGGTGCTTGAGCGGACAGTAGGTAAGGTCGAAGTGAATGCCTTCGAGTAGCAGGTCGGTGGTGACAAGCGTCTCCTTGTCGCCATATCGGAGCACTGCGGCATCATCGCCCACTGCCTTTATCGTCGATTCATTCTTTGAGGGTGCATCTTTTGTGAGATGGTCAATCAAGCCAAACTCTCCAAGCTGCGATATTTCGGTTTCTGTATTGCTCATGTGTCTTAATTATAGTTGTGTGTCGGTGTGTTATCGTAAACAGTTATTTCTTTGCAAGAATCTTTTTCTTCAGCTCACCGATGAAGTCCTGCCCTGCCACCGGGTGGTCGAAGCTCACCTTAATTGGCACGTAGAAAGTACGGTCCTTCAGCTCGTGGGGGAAGTAGGGATTGTTTGCCATGCGCACTGCATCTTTCTCGGTGGTCACTATGTATTTGCGGTTTCCGTCGAGCTTGGCAAAGCGGTTGGCAATCAGCTCGAAATCGAAGCGCGTGAAGTTGTGGTGATCGCCAAAGTGTATCACCTTAAACATCGTCTTGAATGCCTTCAGGAAGCGAACAAAGGGCAGATGGTTGGCAATACCTGTGACAATGAGCAACGAATCGTTGCCATCGAGCTGCTGCAATGTGGGCACTGCGCTCACTCGCTCAGGGAACACGGGCATAAGGTTGTAGTATTGCACCACCGAGAAGAACAACTGCTGCGACGGGAACAGGTCGAGATGAGCCTTGAGCAGATTCAGCTCCATTGGCTTTATCTCGCGCGGACACTTGGTGACAACCACCATGTCGGCACGCAGTATGCCTCGCTTAGGCTCGCGCAGAGTGCCAAGTGGCAGCATACGGTCCTCATAGATGGGGCGCGAATACTCGGTGAGCACCACCGACACCTTTGGCTTCACATAGCGGTGCTGAAAGGCATCGTCGAGCACTATCACGTCGATTCTCGGGTCGAGTCGCAGCATCTCCTTGATGCCTTTGCGCCTGTTCTCACACACGGCAAGTGTGATGAAGCTGCCAAACTTGCGATACACCTGATAGGCTTCATCGCCAAGGTCATTGGGCGTGAGCTTGTTGTTGGCGAGAATGAATCCGCTCGTCTGGCGCTTGTAGCCACGGCTGAGCACTCCCACACGGAAATCGTGGCTGAGTGCTTCCACAATATACTCTGTGTGCGGCGTTTTTCCCGTACCGCCGGCATTGAGGTTGCCCACCACCACCACAGGCACATCAAATTCCTCCTGCGGCAAGATGTGAAGGTCGAACATGCGGTTTCGCGCCACTACCACCATCTTGTAGAGGTAGCTTAGCGGCGTAAGCACGGCTTCTGCCAAGTATTTCACCCAAATATTGGCCATTTTCTTCGTTTAGCGTTGCTGTTGTGAGTTACGGTGTTATCTTATTTCAATCGGCTCCATGATGCACTGCATCCGGTCGCGGCTCATGATTCTCTTGATTTCCTTGTGATACTGGTAGAGCACGCCAAGGTTCTCCTTGAGTGTTGCCTCAGCTCGCGCGTCGGCAAATTTCGAGATATACTTCATGAAGTTGTCCTCAATATCGGGCATCACGGTGATTTCGTAATCCTCACCGAGATTTGCCTTTCCTGCCACATATTTCACTGCCGAATCAAGGTCGCCAAATTCATCGACGAGCTTCAGCTTGAGGGCTGTTGCTCCGTCCCACACACGACCCTCGGCAATTGCCTTGAGTGAGTCGATAGGCATATTTCGGCCTGTGGCACAACGTGAGGTGAACAGTTCATAGAAATCGTTCACACCCTGCTGCAAACGCTCGCGCTGGAAAGGAGTGAGTCGCTTCATAGTGGTCATTGACGTATTCTGATTCGTGCTTACGCTGCAGAAATTCACGCCAAGCTTCTCTGTTGCGAGATTTTCAAAGCACGGAATCATGCCAAACACACCTATTGAGCCGGTAATGGTGGTAGGCTCCGCGAAGATGCGGTCGGCTCCACACGAGATATAGTAGCCGCCCGATGCTGCATATCCGCCCATCGACACGGCAAATGGCTTCTTGGCTTTCTTCACCTCTTCGAGAGCCGCCCAAATCTGCTCTGAGCCAAAGGCACTTCCTCCCGGAGAATTTACGCGAAGAACCACTGCCTTCACGTCGTCGTCGTTTGCGGCATCTATGATGTTACGGGTGAGTTCGCCGGCATCTACGCCTTCGCCGCTATCCACAATCTCGCCCACTGCATAGAACACTGCTACCTTGTTTTTCGAGCTTTTCTCCTTTTTAGCAGTTGCAGCCACCTCAGAAGGTGTAGCGAGTTTAAGGTCATCGTCCTTTTTCACGTCGGTGAGTTTGCGTAGCTTGTTTTCCATCTCATAGCGATAGCAAAGACCATCGGCAAGCTTCTTCTCTACAAACTGGTGTGCCTGCGAGAGTGACACAAGGCTGTCGGCATACTGATTGATGTCGGCCGACGTAAGGTTGCGCGACATGGCGATATCGGCTACCAGGTTGCTCCAGATGCTGCCAAGGTAGCACTCTTGCTGCAGACGATTGGCATCGCTCATCTCATTGAGAATGTAAGGCTCAACGGCGCTCTTGAATGTTCCCACACGTATCACTTGCATCTCTATGCCAAGCTTGTCGAAAAGTGATTTCATGTAGGGCTGGAGCGATGTGAGTCCGGTCAGCTCGATTGCGCCAATGGTGTTGATGAAAACGCTGTCGGCAACCGACGCGATATAGTAGTCGCCCTGGCTGATATTGTCGCCATAGGCATAGACGAATTTCTTACTGGTCTTGAAGTCGGCAATTGCCTTGCGCAGCTCGGTGAGCGAAGCAAAGTCTCCCACAATTCCGTTACACTCGATATATACACCTTTCACGTTGTCGTTATCCTTAGCTGCACGGAGGGCTTTCACAAGCGTCACGAGCGACTGCGACTTGGTGTCTTGCCCCATACCCATGCCCATGAGGTCGCTCATGTAGTCCTTGGCGCCATCGCGCTCTGTAAGTTCGCCCGAGAGGTCGATGTGTAGAATTGAATTTTTCTCAACCGATTTAGTTGGCTCTCCGAGGCTCGCCATTGCCCCTATAAAAGCGAAACTCATCACAACGGATAACACTGAGAACACTGTCAGCGCAAGCCATACGCCGACAAACGAACCTAACACCGTGGTCCAAAACTTTTTCATCATGACCAATATAATTTTTTACGTTGTTACTAATCAATTCTTTATCATTCTACAAAATTACATCATTATTTTCAAACAATAAGCCATAAAAGCGATATTTTTTGCCATAATTTGTATAGAAAAGTACAATTATTGTCATTTAAGTGGCAAAAAAAGAAAACAGCACCCTCCGAACAATCGGAAAATGCTGTTTTTCTCTTATTTTCGCTTCCCGCAGTGCAATGCGGGTGAATGTGTCGAAAATATTACTCTGCTGCCGGAGTCTCAGCTACAGGTGCCTCTGCAACGGGTGCTTCAGCTGCAGGCTTGCTGCTCTTGCGTGAGCGGCGAGTGCGAGTCTGCTTCTTCTCGGTCTTAGCCTTGAGCATGTTCTCATTGTAGTCAACGAGCTCAATGAAGCAAGTCTTGGCATTGTCACCGAGGCGGTTGCCGGTCTTGAGGATACGAGTGTAACCTCCTGGGCGATCAGCAATCTTCTGTGCTACTTCTGTGAAAAGCTCAGTAACAGCCTTTTTGTCCTGAAGATAGCTGAACACGAGGCGACGGTTAGCAGTCGAATCCTCCTTGGCACGGTTAATGATAGGCTCTGCAAAGATGCGAAGTGCCTTAGCCTTAGCCAAAGTGGTGAAAATTCTCTTGTGCATGATAAGAGAAATAGTCATATTCGACAGGAGGGCGTCGCGGTGAGCTTTCTTTCTTCCTAAGTGATTGAATTTCTTATTGTGTCTCATCGTTTATTACTCTTTATCTAATTTATACTTTGAAATATCCATTCCGAACGAGAGGTTCAGATTTGCAAGGAGTTCGTCAAGCTCGGTGAGCGACTTCTTTCCGAAGTTGCGGAACTTCAAGAGGTCGGTCTTGTTGAATACCACAAGCTCGCCAAGTGTTTCCACTTCAGCCGACTTGAGGCAGTTGAGTGCACGAACTGAAAGATCCATATCGACCAATTTTGTCTTCAGGAGCTGACGCATGTGGAGCACTTCCTCATCAAACTCTTCATTGCCCTCGCTCTCAGTTGTCTCAAGGGCGATCTTCTCATCAGAGAAGAGCATGAAGTGGTGGATAAGGATTTTTGCGGCTTCCTTGAGAGCATCCTTCGGCAGAATTGAGCCGTCGGTGGTGATTTCAAGTATAAGCTTCTCGTAGTCAGTCTTTTGTTCTACACGATAGTTCTCGATAGCGTACTTGACATTAACAATAGGAGTATAGATTGAATCGATAGCGATTACATCAACTGCATCGTTAGGATTCTGGTTCTCCTCTGCCGGCACGTAACCACGGCCCTTGTTGATGGTAAACTCCATCTGGAAGCCTGCGCTCGAATCGAGGTGGCAAATCTCCAGGTCGGGGTTGAGCACCTCAAAGCCTGTCAATACCTTGCTAATGTCACTGGCTCTAAACACATCCTGACCCGAAACTTTCACTGTGGCCTTCTCTGCCTCGGTATCCTCTACAATCTGCTTGAGGCGTACCTTCTTGAGGTTCAGGATGATGTTGGTTACATCTTCCTTAACGCCCGGGATTGTTGCGAATTCGTGTTGCACGCCATCGATGCGAATCGAAGATATTGCAAAACCTTCGAGCGACGAAAGCAGGATGCGGCGCAAGGCATTACCTATGGTCACGCCATAACCCGGCTCCAGTGGACGGAACTCGAACTTGCCGAAGAAGTTATCGGCTTCCAACATTAATACTTTGTCGGGTTTTTGAAATGCTAAAATAGCCATGTAACGTTATCTTTTATTATTGTTTAGAATACAACTCTACAATCAACTGTTCCTTGATGTTTTCAGGAATGTCCTCACGCTGAGGCAGGTGGAGCATCTTGCCGCCCTTCACATTCTCGTCCCACTCTATCCATGGATACTTGCTGTGGTTGAAGCCTGCAAGTGCATCGGCGATCACCTCAAGCGACTTCGACTTCTCACGCACTGCTACTACTTGTCCGGGCTTAACCGAATAAGATGCGATGTTCACTACCTCGCCATCTACTGTGATGTGACGGTGGAGAACAAGCTGACGTGCTGCTGCACGAGTAGGAGCGATTCCAAGACGATAAACGATGTTGTCGAGGCGCGACTCAAGAAGCTGAAGGAGAACCTCACCCTTTACACCCTTAGTGCGGGTTGCCTTGTCGAAGAGGTTGCGGACCTGCTTCTCGAGCACACCGTAGGTGTATTTTG
>CALZFJ010000114.1 GCA_945645715.1 uncultured Prevotellaceae bacterium
CTATCAGATCTGGCGCCCGGCTGTAGCCAAGGTGAAAGAGGAAGTAGCCGATATGCAGGCCTACGTGAACAAGGAGGGTGGCAACTTCAAGATTGCACCCTGGGACTACTATTACTATGCCGAGAAGGTGAAGAAGGAGAAATTCGACCTCAGCGAGGACGACGTTCGCCCATATTTCCAGCTTGAGAACGTGGTGAAGGGAATTTTCACTATGGCAAACCGCCTCTACGGCATCACATTCACCGAGATGCCCGATGCTCCCAAGTATAACCCCGAAGTTACCGTTTACGACGTGAAAGATGCCGAGGGCAATCACGTGGCAGTGTTCATGACCGACTATTTCCCGCGTGCAACAAAGCGTCAGGGTGCTTGGATGAGCGAGTTCAAGGGTGAGTATAACTACGACGGCGTGAGTGAGCGCCCGATAATCTACAATGTGGGCAATTTCACCAAGCCCACCAAGGATATGCCATCGCTTCTCACACTCGATGAGGTGGAAACCGCTTTCCACGAGTTTGGTCACGCGCTTCAGGGAATGCTCACAAAGGCACAGTTCCGCGGACAGGCGGGAACAAACGTGGATCGCGACTTCGTGGAGCTTCCGTCGCAAATCGACGAGCACTGGGCAATGGAGCCTGAGCTTCTGAAGACCTACGCAAAGCACTATAAGACCGGCGAGGTGATTCCCGATGAGCTTATCAAGAAACTCGACGCATCAGCCAAGTTCAACCAGGGCTTTGCTGCAACCGAGCTTGTAGGCGCAGCTCTTCTCGACATTGAGTGGCACAAGCTCGACTATAAGCAGCCCGTCGATGTGAAGGCATTTGAGGCAGAGGTTGCAAAGAAACTTGGCAAGCCCGAGGAGGTACAGTTCCGCTATCGCAGCCCCTACTTCAAGCACATCTTCGGCAGCACACAGTATGCTTGCGGTTACTACACTTATCTGTGGGCTGAGGTGCTCGATGCCGATGGCTTTGAGCTTTTCAAGGAGAAGGGAATCTTCGACCCCGAAACTGCCAAGGCATATCGTGAGAACATTCTCGAGCCGGGCGACAGCGAGGATCCGATGGTACTCTACAAGCGCTTCCGCGGTCAGGAGCCAACCGTCGATGCACTGCTCAAAAACCGTGGCTTGAAATAATATTATAGGTTATAGGTAAGAGGTAAGAGGTAAGAGTGGAGAGGAGAGAGTGGAGAACGGAGAGAGGCAAAGGGGCTTTTTCATCTCCATAGCTTTACCTCTCCACTCTCACCTCACCTTACCTCACATCTCATCACTCTCCACTCTTACCTCTCACCTCTCACCTCTCACCTCTCACCCCTTACCTCTATTATGGATAAAAGAATGCAATGGAACCGCCTCATCTGCGACAAGCGTCTGGGGCTTGAGCACTACACCGACAGCAAAGGCGGCATACGCAGCGACTTTCAGCGCGACTATGACCGGCTGATATTCTCGTCACCGTTCCGCCGATTGCAGAACAAGACCCAGGTGTTCCCTTTGCCGGGAAGCATATTCGTGCACAACCGCCTCACGCATAGCCTTGAGGTGGCGAGTGTGGGAAAATCGCTTGCCAGCGAGGTGGCACGGGAGCTGCGGAAAAAGTATGCCGGAGAGCCTTGGATTGCTAAGTTTGACGACATCGACGAGATAGTGGCAGCAGCATGCCTTGCTCACGACCTCGGGAATCCACCTTTCGGACATTCGGGCGAAAAGACAATTGGAGCCTATTTCAGCGAAGGCGAAGGACAGCCTTTGCGCGAACGGCTCACAGAGCATCAGTGGGCCGATTTGGTGCACTTTGAGGGTAATGCCAACTCATTCCGACTGCTCGTACACCAGTTTAAGGGTCGCCGACCGGGAGGGTTTGCCATGACCTATTCCATGCTTGCCTCTATTGTGAAATATCCCTATTCCTCGCTCAGAGCCAATGCCAAGGGCAAATTCGGATTCTTCACCACCGAGCGCGACCTGTTTATCCGCATTGCCGATGAGGTGGGGCTGATTCGCAAGGACGAAGATGTGTATAGCCGCCACCCGCTTGTGTATCTTGTGGAGGCTGCCGACGATATCTGCTATCAGATAATGGACATTGAAGATGCCCACAAGCTGAAGACGCTTGGTACACGCGAGGTAATCGACCTTCTGCTGGGATTCTTCGACGACAGCCGAAAGAGTCACATCCGTGAGGTGATGAATTGCGTTGCCGACAAGAACGAGAAGGTGGTGTATCTTCGCTCGTGCATCATCGGTGAGCTGGTGAAGGAGTGTGCACGCACATTTGTGGATAATGAAGATGCAATAATGCGTGGAGAGTTTGATGGCTGCCTTATCGACCATATCAGTGAGATACCCTACAAGGCATATCAAGCATGTTCGGCTGTGGCTTACGACAAAATCTACCGCGCAAGCGACGTGGTGGATATTGACCTCGCCGGAAACCGCATCATCAATGAGTTGCTGAAGCGCCTCACCGATGCAGTTCTGCACCCTGAGCGCAACTATTCGCAGCTGCTACTGTCGAAATTCCCGCAGCAATATGATGTGGAGGCACCCACTCTCTTCGAGAAAATACAGGCAGTAATCGACCACATCAGCGGTATGACCGACGTGTATGCCCTCGACCTCTACCGAAAACTCAACGGCATGTCGCTCCCAGCCGTGTAATCGTCGATTGGAGGTGAAGAAAAGTCGCTGCATAATTTGCGTATAATCTTGCAATGCAGTAATTTTGCAAGTGGAAAAATAATGATAAATTTTATGATAAGAAGATTCTTTGCATTACTGACTCTCGCCGTGTGTGCTGTGGCACTCCATGCCGAGATTCTTACTCCCGTGAAGTGGACGAGTGAGGTGAAAATGACCGACGACTCGCACGGAGTGATGACGTTCACGGCTACTATCGACGATGGCTGGCACATGTACTCCACTAATCTGCCCAAGGGTGGCCCTCAACCGCTGAGCATCACGCTCGACACTGCCGACGGCGTTACGCTCGATGGTGAGCTTACGCCCTCGAAGGCTCCACATGAGCAGGTGGATAATGTGTTTCATATGAAGCTCGGCTGGTGGACCGATGCTGTGACTATCACGCAGGCTTTCACCGCAACAAAGCCCGACTATAACATTGAGGGATATTTGACCTATATGGTGTGCAACGATGTCACATGTCAGGCTCCAACCAAGGAACAATTCATCTTTAAGGGTACCGCCCAAGCTGCTGCACAACCTGCGGCTGAGGATTCGGAGGCTCCGGCAATTCCCATGACAGAGCTGAAACCTGCCGAGGAAGTTAATGCCGACCAACTGTGGGCACCTGTCGATGCCGATGCTGCAGCACAAGCTGAGGAGCAAGGCTCTGCATCGTCACACTCATTCTGGTATATTTTCATTGGCGGATTCCTTGGCGGACTGCTTGCGCTGCTCACACCGTGTGTGTGGCCCATGATTCCGCTCACCGTGAGCTTCTTCCTCAAGAAGAATGTGTCGCGTGCCAGTTCCATTCGCGATGCTATGCTCTATGGCGGCTCTATCATAGTGATTTATTTGCTTCTTGGTTTGCTGATTACGGCGCTGTTTGGTGCAAGTTCGCTCAACGCGCTTTCTACAAACGCCATTTTCAACATCATCTTCTTTGCTATGTTGGTGGTGTTTGCAATCTCATTCTTTGGAGCATTCGACATTAAACTGCCCGACTCGTGGGCAAACAAGATGGACAGCAAGGCAGAGGCAACTACCGGACTTCTGAGCATCTTCTTTATGGCATTTACGCTCACATTAGTGTCATTCTCGTGCACAGGTCCGATCATCGGCACACTGCTTGTGGAGGCTGCCGGAATGGGCGACTTCACCGGTCCGGCAATAGGCATGGGAGGCTTTGCACTTGCTCTTGCTATTCCATTCACCCTTTTTGCTATCTTCCCGTCGTGGCTCAAGGAGATGCCTAAGTCGGGAGGCTGGCTCAACTCGGTGAAGGTGGTGCTGGGCTTCATAGAGCTTGCATTGTCGCTGAAGTTCCTCTCGGTTGCCGACCTTGCCTACGGTTGGGGAATACTCGACCGCGAGACGTTTGTGGCACTCTGGGTGGTTATCTTTGCCCTTCTTGGAATGTATCTGCTCGGCAAGATACGCTTCACGCACGATTCGGAGCTGAAAGGTGGCATCGGCGTGTTCCGCTTCTTCCTTGCGCTGATTTCGCTCTCGTTTGCGGTATATCTGCTACCGGGCTTGTGGGGTGCACCACTCAAGAGCGTGAGTGCATTTGTTCCGCCGCTTTACACCCAGGATTTCAACCTGTATGGCGGAGGTTTCAGCGAGTATGACGACTATGATGAGGGAATGCGCGAGGCTGCAGCACAGGGTAAGCCTGTGCTCGTGGATTTCTCGGGCTACGGTTGCGTGAATTGCCGCAAGATGGAGGCTGCAGTGTTCGACAACAGCCGTGTGCGCAAGGTGATAGAAGACAGCTATGTGATGATAAAGCTCATGGTCGATGACAAGAAAGCCCTTCCGGAGCCAATCTACGTAGATGAGAACGGAAAGAAGGTGAAACTCACCACCTACGGCGACCGTTGGAGCTATTTGCAGCGATATAAGTTTGGCGCCAACTCCCAGCCCTATTATGTGGTGCTCAATGCACGCGGCGAACTTATCTCGGGTCCGTACTACTACGATGAGAGCATCGATGGCTTCATCGGCTTCCTCAACAAAGGAATTGAGAAATATTGATAATTAATCGACATAACTTACATAAGGTAGCTAACGGGTGCTCGCAGCAGCTAAGTTGGCTACCTTAACTAATGAAAAATAGACAAAGCTATGGCAAACAACCGTGAGGCGCGACTTGAGGCATTCGGCAAGTTGCTCGATGTGCTCGATGAATTGCGCGTGAAATGTCCGTGGGACGCTAAGCAGACCAATGAAAGCCTGCGCCCCAACACCGTGGAAGAGGTGATGGAGCTGAGCGATGCCTTGATGCGCGACGATGTGAAAGATATATGCAAGGAACTTGGCGATGTGCTGCTGCACATCATCTTCTACGCAAAGATTGCCGACGAGCAGAGCCGCTTCGACATTGCCGATGTGTGTGATGCCCTGCGCGAGAAGCTCATTTTCCGTCACCCGCATGTGTTTGGCACTGAGCAGGTGAGCAATGCCGAGCAGGTGATACAGAACTGGGAGCAGATAAAGCTGAAGGAAAAGGGCGGCAACAAGACCGTGCTTGCCGGAGTGCCCGATTCGTTGCCGGCTCTCATCAAGTGCTACCGCATTCAGGAGAAGGCTGCCAATGTAGGCTTCGACTGGGAGAAGCGCGAAGACGTGTGGGACAAGGTGAAGGAAGAGCTTGCCGAGGTGGAGGCTGAAATGCGCAAAGGCGACACCGAGAATGAGGAGAAGGAGTTTGGCGACCTTTTGTTCAGCATCGTGAATGCTGCCCGACTCTATGGCGTACACCCCGACACTGCCCTTGAGAAGACCAACCGCAAATTCATTGCCCGCTTCAACTATGTGGAGGCTGAGGCTAAAAAGGCAGGGAAATCGCTCAAGGAAATGACTCTCGGCGAAATGGACGCCTTGTGGAACGAGGCGAAGCGACAGGGGCTGTAACCCTTAGCGGCACGAACACAGGCCGGGCGATGCAGGAGGCTGAGTGGCAGTTCCGGCAAAAGCCGTGCCGTGAACGTTTTTTTTTGATGAAAGAATATTTTTTTGTGGAAAATAATGATAGTTTGCATTACTGAGAAACCAAGTGTGGCAAAGGACATTGCACAGATTCTCGGCGCCGGGGTGAAGCGTGACGGCTTCTATGAGGGCAACGGGTATTGCGTGACGTGGACTTTCGGTCACCTCTGTACCCTTAAAGAGCCAAACGACTACACCGACCACTGGAAATCGTGGAGCCTTGGTGCTCTGCCCATGATTCCACAGCGATTTGGCATAAAACTCATCGACGACACAGGGATTAAGCGGCAGTTTCATGTGATTGAGACGCTTATCGGTCAAGCCGACGAGGTAATCAACTGCGGTGATGCCGGGCAGGAGGGTGAACTGATACAGCGATGGGTGATGCAGAAGGCACAGTGCACCAAGCCTGTGAAGCGACTGTGGATTTCATCGCTTACTGATGAAAGTATCCGCGAAGGCTTCAAGCAGTTGCGCCCTCAGAGCGACTTCAATTCGCTCTATCATGCCGGACTCTCGCGTGCCATCGGCGACTGGATTCTCGGAATGAATGCAACCAGGCTCTACACTCTGAAATATGCCCACGACCGCCATGTGCTCTCGATAGGGCGCGTGCAGACTCCTACGCTGGCACTGATTGTGGCGCGACAGAAGGAGATTGCCAATTTTGTGCCCGAGGACTATTGGGAGATTAAGACTCTCTATCGCACCGTAACCTTCAATTCCACCAAGGGACGCTACAAGAATGAGGCTGAAGCAGCCGAGGTGATTGCAAAGATAGGGGAGTTCCCGCTTACAGTGAAATCGGTGACTACGAAGAAGGGAAAGGAGGCTCCACCGCGTCTTTTCGACCTTACATCGCTTCAGGTGGAATGTAACCGTCGCTTCGGCTACTCGGCTGAGGAGACGCTGCGCTACATTCAGTCGCTCTATGAGAAGAAAGTCACCACATATCCGCGTGTCGATACCACCTATCTTAGTGAGGATATCTATCCCAAGATTCCCGGCATCATGCAGGCTCTGGAACCGTACGCGGCACTTACTACTCGTGTGC
>CALZFJ010000115.1 GCA_945645715.1 uncultured Prevotellaceae bacterium
ACACCATCATGCCCTCACCGGGAAGATACTTGTCCCACTTGGACGATTGGCTACGGTTCTCAAAGAGGAACGATTCCTTGGCAACGGCCGACTTAATGCGATATGACTCATTGGTATCGTAGGTGACGCTGAGCGAGTAGTTGCCCGGTTCGGTGATTTCCACCGGCAGCGCAAAACCGGCTTGCATGCGCTGAAGCGCAGAGTAGGATGCCGGGGTGCGGCCATAATTGTAGTCGGCACCATTTGCCATTACCGACCATTGGTCGGGGTCGAAGCTCTGGCCTCCGCCACCTTCATAGTCGGTGTCATATTCGTCCATAAGCCCCAGTACGTGGCTGAACTCGTGGCAGATTGTTCCGATTCCGTCGATAGAATTCACATAGTTTTCCCAGCCGTAAAATTCGGTAGAGCAGGCGTAGCGTGCGGTCTGTACACCATCTACCGATTGGTAATTATAGCTTGCGTGTGGCCATAGATAGCCTGAGTTGTTGCCTCCGTAGCTTGATGAAAATCCGGCAAAGATTACGTAGAACATATCCACATAGCCATCGCCGTCGCGGTCGTAATCGCTGAAGTTCACGATCGGGTCGGCTGCTGTAATCACTTTCTTAATCAACGAATAGGCTCCCGATGTGCCTTTTGCATAAGTCTTGCTGACATCGATATCAACCGGACCATACACATCAAACTGCGGGTCGAATTTACCCATTGAGTTGTCGTAGAAGTAGTCGCGCACACTTCCGGTGTAGGGCGTAGTTCCGTCGATTCCGGTGTATCCGCTCTTGGTAATCATATCGGTGAAAACTGCATTGGCATCTTCGCGAGAGAACGAGAGGTCGTTGTAATTAACCAGAATCACCAGTCCGCGGAAGTTGTTGTAGTCGTATTCAGCCCCTTTGGTGGTTGCGCCAAGAGGCTTTGCCCGGAGAACTTTCTCATTATCGGCACGCTGTGCTTTGGCATCGCTTGCAGCATTGTCAGCCACAAGGTGCTTGGGCAGCGACTGGAGGAGCTGTGTTTCCTCGGCTGTACGATTAGCGGCATTGTGAGCCACCACATTGGTTGCTACCATCGCGCCGTTCACCTTCTGCATATACACGAAGTAGCCGGCATCGTTGCGCTCCACTGTGTAGCCATCGGAGGTGGTGGTGTAGTGGAAATACTCGTCACCGATAAGCTGAATGGTTACGGGCGTTCCGTCGGGCTGATTCACGGTAACCAACCCCTTGTGAGCCGGTATTGCATACGCGCTGATGGCGCAAGCCACGCCGGCAAACAGTGTCAAAAGAGTTTTCTTCATATCTTTGGTTTTGTAATTTGTTTGTTCTTTGGAAAAATTAACTTACAAATTTCAATATTTTTTTCGAGAAAAACAAATGTACAGCCCTCATTGTGATTTATTAACGCATTATTCAGCCGTAGGCAATATTTTGGGTGCAGCCGAGGGAATGTGCGTGCTCTTTATGCGCCACTCGCGGGGATATAGATTGTTGGCGCGGTTGCCGAGGTTTTTCACGAAGCCGAGTATCATGTGCCGATAGCTCACCGCCACTATTCCGCGCGGCAGGGAGGCGTCGGGGAGGGTAATGCTCTCGCCTCGCAGATAAGCTATTGCTGTGGCATAGTCAAGTTCTGCCATGGCAAACGCCTTGCGGTTGAGCACGGTGGATAGAGCCAGCGATTGTGAGGGCACTGCGTCGCGACCCTTCAGAGTAGCCACTTCCACTCCGGCATGAAGCACACGCACTGCCGAGCGCAGAGCGGCAATTTCGCCTGAAAATTCTGCCGGAATGGCTGATACCGTGCCTGTGGCATCACTTGTGAGCACAAAGTCGCCATCAAGCCAAGAGTGAGCCTCGGCAGGAACGTTGATGGATGCGTTTTTCCCGGCTTTAGCCGAGAAATTGGCTTTCGGCAGCTTTTTGCCTTGTTTTCCTTTGCCACCCATGTCTTTTATGCCTTTCTTGCCCGAAGCTGCCACTTGGGCGTGAGGCTCGTTGCCGGGTTTGCGCAGCACAGCCACAAAAAGCCCCTCGCCGCGGGTGCGGTGAGGCATAAAGCGGTAGCAGTGAGCTTTGGTGCCTATTCCCGGGTGCACCAGCCACTCCTCGGGGAAGTGCAAATCGATGCTTTCGGCTGAATATTCAGCCATTATATATTCCACCATCGCCTCGTCTTCGGCGCGGTTGTAGGTGCAGGTGCTGTAGATGAAAAGACCGCCCGGACGCAGAGCTTGCCTGATGTTGTCGATTATTTCGCGCTGACGCTCGGCGCACTGCTCAACTAATCGAGGCGACCATTGCGCCATCGCCTCGGCATCTTTGCGGAACATTCCCTCGCCGCTGCACGGCACATCGGCAGCTATCACGTCGAAGAAGTGTGAGAGAGAGCCAAAGCGGTCGCTTGAGTCGCTTGTGACCACACAGTCGGGATTTCCCCACTTCACCACGTTCTCAAGCAGCACGCGTGCGCGGTCGGGCATAATCTCGTTGGTCACCATCAGCGAGCCATGGGGCAAGGCATCGATAGCAGCGGTGGTCTTTCCGCCGGGAGCAGCACAGAGGTCGAGGTAGCGCACAGGTTCGGTTACGAGTTGCTCCACAATGTGCTGCAAGATCATCGATGAAGCATCTTGTACATAATAAGCCCCGGCATGAAGCAGAGGGTCGAAGGTGAAAGGCTGCCTCTCGCTGAGGTAGAATCCGCGGCGGCACCAGGGCACACGCTCACCGGGCACTTGGGCGGCATCAGCGGGGTTGCACTTGGCTGCGTTGAGTCGGATAGCCACCGATGGCTCAGTGTTCTCTATGGCGTGGAACAGTTTTTCAGCCTCCACTTGGGGCAGAAGTTGCAATATCTGTGAGGTAAATTCAGTCGATAATGTCATTTTACAAATATGTATATATTTATATTGCGTCAGCCGTGTTTAAGCGGCGATTATGCCGAAGCAAGCAGTGAGCAACACGGCGAAGATGAGCATATTGCGTGCTGTGGCACCAAGCAGGGGATTGAGCGCGGCACCGTCGCTATGTGTGAGGCGGTTCCAGGTGACGGTGTGCAGTACCAAGTAGAGAGCCGGGACAGCAAGCACCCACAGCGGGGCGGCAAACCATAGCGGAGCAAGCAGCGATATGCCCACATACCCATTAATCAGATAGGCGGCGGAAGCCACTTTGCGGCCGAAAATCACCACTGTGGTGCGCTTGTGGGCTTCGCGGTCGTCATCTACGTCGCGATAGTTGTTCACAAGCAGCACATTCACGCCCATCAATCCTATTGTTACCGAAGCTAAGATTGCGAGCGGTGCGAAATATCCGGCTTGCAGATAGAAGGTGAGATTGACCGGCACAAGTCCGAAAAACACCAATACCGCCACATCGCCCAGTCCGTGGTAGGATAGGGGATACGGTCCGGCACTGTAGGCAAATGCAAAGACGGCAATCAAGATGCCCACCGGTATCAGCCACCAGCCTCCAAACGGAATGAGGCCGCAGCCCACGGCGCAAGCCACTGCCAGCGTGCCAATGGTCACACGGAGCAACAGCCCGGGGGTGATGTCACCCTCGGTAACGCCGCGGCGAGGACCCACACGGCCTTTCTTGTCGGTGCCGCGACGGAAGTCGTAGTATTCGTTTGCAAAATTCGATACCACTTGAGCCAGCACCGCAAATGCAAAGCACAGCAGAGCCGGGAGCCACTCAAAGCGGTGGTAGAGCACCGCGATTCCCGATGCCATAATCACACCCGCCACCGAGACGGGCAGAGTGCGCAGCCTTGCACACTCAATCCATATCTTTATTGTTCTTTTCATAATCCATTTACATCATTCAATCCCGAAGCAGTGCTTCACGGCGGTGCGTATGCGCAAGGCGTCTTTGCCGTCCTCCTTCAGCAGATTGAGCACAAACTCTATGTAGTCGTCCTTGGAGCGGAAGTTGCACAGCCGCGCCACGCCGCTCTCGCCGAGCATCGATTTCTCGTTGAACACCTTCAGCACTCCGGCGTAGTCGTTGGTCTGCACATATTCGTGAAACCGGCGGCATATAGCCTCATACATACCCCGAGGGTCGATTTCGTTCACCAGGTCGGTCATGTGCTCCTCAAGAGCCGAGATATTCTGGAAACGGCGGTCGATGCGCACCTCCACCTTCCGCTTCACGCGATGGCGCACGTGCTGCAGCGCCTGCTGCTTGAGCTGCTGCCTGAACATCGCAATCACAGCATCGCGCACAGCAAAGAACACCGTGTCGGGGTTGCGCTTGCGGCGCAGAGCCACAGTGCGCATGATGCCTTCGAGCATGAAAATATTCTCAATTTCAGCCACATTGGGCACAAATATGTTCTTGTCGCGCAGATATTGCACCTCCTTGTCCTCGCGGCGGTCGCGATCGACGATGCCGTGGCTGTCGAGGTGGTGGAAAGAGCGCAGGTCGCTGAAAGAGCGCGTGGATTCTATTACCTTGTTGCAGCTGCCGAGAGGCTTCACGGTGTATTCGGTGAAAATCAGCGGATAGAAGCGCGAGTCGAGGCTGTGAGTCTCGTCGCCTTCCACAAAAAGCACCGGTTTGCGGCTGCCGAGGAGGTCGAGCACAAGTTGGTCGCTAAATTCGGTTGACATCTTATCGACCACCTCATAGTCCCAAGCACCGGCCACTGCATCGAAGTTGCGCACCCACACGCACACATTGTCGATTCGTGATGAGGCAAACTCCACATCGTGGGTGTTATAGATGAAGGTGCAGTCGGTTCGCATCGATTCTATCACATTCCACAGCGCTTGCATAATGGAGTGGTGCAGAAACGACTCAGGGTCGTCAACGAAAATCACGGCATTCTCGGGTGCATAGAGTACAGCCCCGATATAGTAGAGCACAGCTTTCTCACCATCGGAAAGACGAAGTGCGGCAAAAGGTTCGTCGCCTGAGTCATTTGAGAAAAGCAGTCGTCCGCTTTCGCGCAGAAGGTGATTCTTTGGAAACACCTCTTCCCAACGCCGTGCCACCACATCGAGCTTGGTGCGGGGCACCGTGGCATTCTCTCCGGCAAGGACTGCACTCTTGTAGCGGAGCATATCGAGGAATTCATCGTGAAACAGAATGAACATGAGCCTGTCGAACTCGGTCGGTGCATCGTCGCGCATGAAGTGCGACTGTGCCGACGCTGCATCATAGAGGCGGTCGATAGAGGCAGGCATGGCACTGCGCTCAGGGCGTGGAAATATAGCCTTTAGAGCCGAAATGGCGAAAGCTCGGTTGCCACACGACTGCATAAGCATGCGGCTGAAGCGCGTTTTTCCTGCGCCGTTGGCACCAATAACAGTCATCTGGTGCACATCGTGGAGCACCACAGCCTCGTTGCCGTCGATCCGTTTGGGTAGTTGAATATCCATAGCATTAATCTTTTCCCCAAAATTACTACTTTTTATTGAGAATTGCAACATCTGCCACAGCCGTAGCCGATTTAGGCGAATAAAGCCGTGATTTTGACTCAATGCGGCAGATTCCGGGGTGTCGCTATGTTAAATGACTATAAATGGCGGCATATTGAGGCTTATCGGCGGAATAATGCTTTGTATTTGTGAGATATGTATTAATTTTGCACCGATTTGGAAAATAGGCTACCGAGGAGGCTGCTGATATATTAAAAAATAGATTAATGTGTCAAAAGGCGTAAAAAATTGCCCTTAACGGTGTGTATTACCAAATTTTGTTACTAAATTTGCATTTTAATTACGAGAATATTATTGTATTTTATAAATGAATAGGAAATTTCTGATATATCTGATTGCCGCGTTCCTTGTGACCTCGGTAGCAGTTTCGTGTAATTCCGACAGCGATTTGGAGACCGAGCCCTACATTCCTTCGTCGAATGTGGCTATCACCTCATTCTCGCTTGTCGCTAATTCCAAGATACTTGCAAATCTCGACTCGGTGCACTTCACCATCGACCTCGACCGTGCTCTTATCTATAATGCCGACTCTCTGCCTAAGGGCACCGATGTGTCGCGTATGCTTGTGGAGCTGAAGTCAAGCGGCTCTAACGTTGAGGTGGATATGAAGAACTGCACCCGACTCACTGCCGATACCACTTTCACCTACAGCAACTCCGACACCATCGACTTCACAGGCGATGTGCGCATCGTTGTCACCGCTGCCGATGAGGTGACCAAGCGCGTTTACACCGTGAAAGTGAATGTGCACGAGATGCTCCCCGATTCGCTCTACTGGAACCGACTTGCCCGCCGCGACTTACCTTCAATCGGCGGCCGTGTGGCACAGCAGCGCACAGTGAAATACAAGGGTAGTGCCTATTGCCTCATGAATGAGGGCGAAAGTTACACCCTCGCCACTATCGACAATCCTGCCAACAATGTGTGGACCAAGCAGGAGCTTGCACTTGCGTTCACGCCCGATGTGCGCTCGCTCACTGCTACCGACGATGCCGCATATATTCTCGACACCGAGGGCAACCTCTATTCAAGCTACGACCTCATCTCGTGGCAGCCTTGCGGTGTGGCGTGGAAGTCGATTACAGCCGGCTATCTCGACAAGGTTCTCGGTGTGGCAGCCGATGGCGGCGTGCTCACGCATGTGGCTTATCCGGCTATCGCAGGAGCGACGCTCGATGCCGTGGCTAAGGGCTTCCCCGTAGCCGAAACCAGTGATATGGTAGTGGTG
>CALZFJ010000116.1 GCA_945645715.1 uncultured Prevotellaceae bacterium
CAACTTTTTTTCAAGAATTTTTCAGAAAAATCCCCAAAACATCACATATCAGCCTTTTACCCCACAATATTTTTATGCTCTACAACATATTTTTCCTTTTACCAACTTAAACCCACATTAAATGCAGATCATTAACGAATGAAAAAAAGGCGTACCACCGGGGGAAGTGATACGCCGATTCATTATTGAGCTATCTAAAAAAATGCTCTTCAAGCATTGCTTCGGTCTGCATTCAGGCACATCAGCCAAACGATTGATACGCTTGGGCAGAACTTAAGCAATTTTCCTCGTGCTGCATTTTTGCCAAATGCCATGCACGGCAGGCAAAAGCCTATTATTCAGCCTTCTTTGTAGTCTTCTTTGCTGCGGGTTTCTTGGCAGCAGGCTTTTTTGCAGCAGGCTTTGGCTTCTCCTCAGCCTGCACAGGCTCCATGTCGCCTTCTTCGGCCTTAATGATGTTGTTACGCATCATTGTCACCTCACGATTAAGCACCTCAATCTCCTTAGCCTGGTTACGGATAGTGGTGAGAAGTGCATTAAGCTCCTCGTTCTCGATTGAGAGCGGATATTGCTCCTCAACGCGTACGATGAAATCGGAAAGCACATTCATATAATTCATGAATGCCATGAACGGAGTGTCGTAGGGGCTATAGTGTGAGTGAACGGCGCCGTCGTTGCGGTGCTTTGTGCACATATAGAAGAAGTGGTCGCTTGTCTGCAGACGGTTCCAATCCTCCTTGAGCTTGCGGTCGTCGCAAAGGCGAACGCGCTCAGAGATAGAATAGAGCTTCTTGAATGCTTCGTTCTGCAGGTCGTTTCCGAGCCATGCGCTGGTGTCGCGTGCCTCATCGGCCCACGACATTGGATATGGAACCGACAACTCGCCCACCGATTTCAGCTTCGAGAGCGTCTCGCTCGGAGTCCAGAATGCGATATCCTTCTCCTTGGCGAAGCGTGGAAGGGCTTTCATGAACTCAAAGATACCGGTCTCGCGAGCCTGGAGTTCACCGAATGTCTCATAGTTCATGAAGAGGTTGATGATTTGCTCCTCTTGCGGTGTGCTTGCAATCCAGTCGATATACTTGTCGGCTGTCAATGGATATGCCTCCCACTCGGGGTTGCTGAAGCGGAACGAGATATCGTCGCTGAGCTTAGAGTTCTTCAAGA
The DNA here is from genome assembly GCA_945645715.1 of uncultured Prevotellaceae bacterium. GTDB lineage: Bacteria > Bacteroidota > Bacteroidia > Bacteroidales > Muribaculaceae > CALZFJ01. The sequence goes on from CALZFJ010000116.1 coordinate 1,168, forward strand.
GAAGTTTCAGCTTAGGAGCTGCCGATGAAGAATACACATAGTTGGGCGATTTCCAGCCGAGAATGTGCTTTGCGCCATCGGTGATTGCGCCCTTGAAGCCCATAGCAGCCACCATAGATGCAATATCATCGCTATAGATAAGCTCAGTGTTGCGGAATACTTTTGGCTTCTGGCCGAAGAGTTCCTGAATCTTGTCGTCGTGAGCCTTCACCTGTGCTGCAAACTCCTCGGGGTCGCCAAGCGATGCAAGTGAGTGTGCGTAGGTTTCCGACAGGAACTCAACACAGCCTGTAGCTGCAAGCTCCTTCATCGAGTCGATAAACTCAGGCACATATTGCTCGAGCTGCTCGAGAGCTGTTCCCGAAATAGAGAAAGCAACCTTGAATTTCTTGCCCGACTCCTTAATCATGTCGAGGAGCATTGCATTTGCGGGCAGGTAGCTGCGGTGTGCTATGCGTGTGATAATCTCGTCGTTTGCGAAATCATCATAGTAGTAGTGATCGTTACCAATATCGAAGAAGCGATAGGTCTTCAAACGGAACGGCTGATGTATCTGAAAATAAAAACAAATGGCTTTCATTTTATTGTCAAGTTTATTAAATGATTGTTATTGTTGTTTAGTTTTATTTTTGTCGCTTCATTTAGCCGCGACGGTTGTTATGTTTTTTAGTGACCTATCACCTTATGATAGATATCAATCACCTTTGCTCCTGCCTTCTTCCACTGGATAGTGTCGATTTCGGCAAGTCCCTTGTCGCGCAAGTGGTTGTAGAGCGCAGGATATTTGATAATGGCATAAATCGAGTCGGCAAGGGCATTGATGTCCCAGTAGTCAACCTTTATCACATTCTCAAGAATCTCGGCACAGCCCGACTGCTTCGAGATAATCGATGGAACGCCCATCTGCATTGCCTCAAGCGGCGAGATACCGAATGGCTCTGATACCGACGGCATGATATACACATCACTTGCAGCAAGCATCTCATACACCTGGCGTCCTTTCAAGAAGCCGGTGAAATGGAAGCGGTCGGCAATGTCGCGGTCGGCAGCGAGGCGAATCATCTTCTCCATCATATCGCCGCTACCTGCCATCACAAAGCGTACGTTGTGAGTCTTGGCAAGCACGCGCGAAGCAGCCTCCACGAAGTATTCCGGTCCCTTCTGCATAGTGATACGTCCGAGGAATGTCACCACCTTGTCCTTACCCTTCTGCATCTTGATGCTGCGAATCTCCTCGCTCAGCGGCTCCACTGCATTGTGCACGGTAGTCACCTTGTCGGGGTTGATTCCATATTTCTCAATCACAGTCTGGCGAGTGAGGTTGCTCACGGTGATGATGTGGTCGGCATTGTTCATACCGTCCTTCTCAATTGCGAACACCGTTGGGTTCACATTGCCGCGGCTGCGGTCGAAGTCGGTTGCATGCACGTGTATCACAAGCGGCTTGCCGGTAACCTGCTTTGCATGAATTCCGGCAGGATAGGTGAGCCAGTCGTGTGAGTGTATCACATCGAAATCGACAGTGCGTGCAATCACGCCTGCCATTATCGAATAGTTATTGATCTCCTCGAGCAGGTTGTCGGGATAGCGACCCGAAAACTCAATGCAGCCAAGATCGTTGGTTCCCATGTAGTTGAAGTCGGCATAGATATGGTCGCGCAAGTCGAAGTAGAGCTGCGGATCCATCACATTGCCTATGCGGCTCTGCACATAGTCGTAGCTCACATCGCGCCATGCCACTGGCACACAGTTTGCGCCCACTATGCGGGCAAAGCTGCGCTCTTCGTCACCCCATGGCTTAGGAATGACAAAAGTGATGTCCATGTCGCCATTGTCATACATACCCTTTGTGAGGCCGTAGCTCGCTGTGCCCAATCCACCAAGGATATGAGGTGGGAACTCCCACCCAAACATTAATGCTTTCATATATGGTAATGATGCAGTTTAATCTGGTTATATATTCAAATTCTTCAATAGTCGCAACACGCGCAGCACGCCGCCCACATTGGTAGCGAAGCTCACTGCTCCACGGCCGGTGAATGGCGGGTTGCCATCGTAAAGCTCCGAGAGCGATCCGATACAGCCTTGCGTCATCTCATCTTCAAAGCCAATCATCATGCGCTCAATGAACGAAACGCCGCTCATGCCGAACACCTTTATATATGCATCGGCATAGAAGCCCATGAGCCATGGGCGTGCCGAGCCTTGATAGTAGGCATACTCGCGCTCAGCCGGGCTGCCGAGGTAGCACGGAGTGTAGCCATAGCTCTTCGGGCTGAGGGTACGAAGTCCCTTAGGTGTGAGCAGCTCGCGTGTTACCACATCGAGCACCGACTTGCGCTGACGGCGATCGAGCGGTGAGTAGTCGAGTCCGGCTGCAATAATCATGTTCGGGCGCACGCTCAAGTCGGTGAAGAGTCCGGTCACGTAGTCATAGAGGTAACCGAAGTCGTTCATAAACATATCGGTGAATGCGTCCTTGCACGTAGCAGCCACCTGCTCCCACTTCATCACACGCTCACGTTCAGCCTCATCAGTAGCAAAGAGTGCGCTTGCAAACATCAGTGCATTATACCACAGTGCATTAAATTCCACTAAATAGCCTGTGCGAGCCACGATAGGAGTTCCATCGGGGTTCGACGAGTCCATCCACGACACAGGATAAGCCCTGCCGTTGGTCGAAATCAAGCCTGAGTCGTTTATTTCAAGATTAGGATGCTGATTATTAAGGATATAGTCAACTATCTCCTTCACTATTGCGCCATAGCGCTTGCGGGTCTCGGTCTCACCAGCCTCCTTATAGTATTGCTGTATGGCCCAAATAGCCCACAGCGGAACGTCGGGCAGGTCGATTCCCTGCATCACCGCATCGGTCTTGCCCTCAGCGATGAATGTGTGAAGCGACTTCTGTGCTGTGTCCATTATCTGCTCGAAGTCGCCGCGGTGGTGTACCGACAGCGTAGTGCCGGGCAGCGCGATAAACTCGTCGCGTGCACGAATCTTAAACCAGGGATATCCTGCAAGTATATACTTTCCTTCGGTGCGCTCCACATAGAATTGCTTTGCGCAGTTTTTCATACAGTTGTAGAAGCTTGTGCGCGGTGTGCGGGTCTTGATTTCAGCCTCGTACATCTTAGCAAGGCTGCGGGGGCTTACCTCCGAGATTCCTGCCGAGAAGATGATGCTCTCACCCTTCTTGATATTGAGCTGGAAGTAACCCGGCACATACAGATCCTCGCGATAAGGAATGCCGCGCTCCTGGTCCTTGATATACTCAATACCCTTGTACCAGTTGGGCTGGAACACAAACTCCATCTTGTGGCTGCACTGCATGTAGAGTGTCGGATAACCGGCATACATGCAAGTGGCAATTCCGTTCTTCACTTCCTTATAATCTCGGCTCGCAACTCCATTCTCCATGCAAAGGTCGTTGGCATTACGGAATGCCAGGAACGGACGGAACTGGAGCGTGGTCTGCGAGTGGGCATCTACAAGGGTGTAGCGAATGAGGATACGGTTCTCATGCGAAATGAAGATTTTCTCCTTCGTCAGAATCACTCCTCCCACACGATAGGTGGTGCGAGGCACGGTCTCGCAATCATACTCTCTGATGTACTTGTGCCCATTAGGGCTGTAGCAGTTGTCATTGTACTTGTGAAGCCCCAGATTGAAGGGAGCACCGTGCTGAATCACAGTTTCGTCGAGCGATGATAGCAGCACGTGGTTGTCGTCGTCCATTTCAGGAATCGGAATCACAAGCAATCCATGCTGCTTGCGCGTGTTGCACCCAACGATTGTCGTACAATGATACGCGCCCGACTGATTAGTGCGGAGCATCTCCTTTGGCAGTGACTGCTCCAGATTTATCATAAGGCTCTTATCAAATTTTAAATAGCTCATTATGAGTAATTTTAGGTTATTTGTATGGTAAAAATAGAAACTTTTAGTTTCGATACGAATTTACGGCAAAAACAAAAATTAACCAAATAAAAAAATGTGTTTTTGAGCTACTTTACTGCCAAAACACATTTTTTGAGGTATAAATATTGTTAAATCGCATTTCCCCCACGACAAAATGACAACAAAACCGCCTCAGGCACTCTTCTCTGCTATATATTCAGCTCCTCTCTGATGGTGGTAACAAAGTCCCAGAAACCATTCTCGATAGGCTTCAGCAGCGACTTTTTTTCATCGCCATCACCTACCGGGAGGAAAATCTTTATCCCTGCCTTGTGACACTTTATGTGTATGTCGGCATCCATCATTATCGGCTCGCCGTCGATGTGCATCACATCGGGCTTGGGGCGGTGAATTGTCAGCTCTGAGGTGCGGAATGTGTTGATGTTGGTGTCCTGGTCGATGTGGCGTGTGAAAAGCAGCACCCCAAGCACGGCTGTGTCGAGCGGAGTGAAGGGGTGTATCACAGTCACGTCGATCAATCCGTCGTGCATGCTCGCCCGCGGAGTGATAAAGGCATTGTTGCCATATTGCGACGCATTGCCACAGGCTATCACAAATGCCTTCTCGGTGACTACGCGGTCGTTCATCTCAATGCTGTAGGTCTTGCAGCGGTATTTCAGATACTCCACGAGTGTCTTCTGAATGTAGCTCAGCGGACCGCGCTTCTTTGCTTCGGCAAACTTCTGGCTCACGTGCGCATCAAAGCCCACGCCACAGGTGCAGAAAAACGGTCGGTCATTGGCAGTGCAGTAGTCGAGCGACTCAATATTGTCAAGGTTGATTATCTCAAGTGCCTTCTCCACATTCATGGGTATGCCCAAGTGTCGTGCCAAGCCGTTGCCCGAGCCACAGGGGATAATGCCGAGAGCCGTTGATGAGTCGCGCAAGGCCGCCGCCACCTCATTGATAGTGCCATCACCTCCCACAGCTATCACACCATAGAAGCCCTCCTTGATAGCTTCCTCGGTGAGCAGAGTTGCATGTGAGGCATGCTGCGTGAAGCGCACCACCACATCAAATTTGTCAGGGTCGATGCAGCGAGCAATGGTCTCGGGCATGAACTCTTTGTTCGACGTGCCCGAAATCGGATTTATCACTGCTAATATTTTGCGCTTCCCGGCCAATGCTATTCCTTGTATGTATATGTATATGATATTTTTTAAAACCCATTGCCTGCTATCCCTGTATTTGAGTCGGCAATTTGTGCAAATTTACGCATTTTTGCCGAGAAAAAGAAATGAGTTTAAGAATCTTAACTCTTAAACTCATTCTCTATTGCATTAATATCATCTCTCAGTTCTTTATCCACCGTTAGCCGCTCCTCTATAGTCTTGCAGGCATGCAACACAGTGGCATGGTTGCGCGATAGCCGCAGACCGATGTTGGTCGATGACAACTGGGTGAGTTTCTTGGCGAGATACATCACCACCTGTCTTGCATCTGAAATCTCGCGCTTTCGCGATTTTCCGTAGAGCAAATCTACATCTATATTATAATGTGAGCACACAGTCTCGGCAATGTGCTCAAAT